>NZ_CALADU010000118.1 GCF_937890665.1 uncultured Subdoligranulum sp. | reverse complement strand
ACTACCGGGAGGACTGGTTCTGCGGTTCGCAAAGCGCTGCCTCCGGCGGGATCACCACCATCTGTGATATGCCGCTGCCCTCGGTGCCGGCCACCATCAACCGGGAAAACTTCGAGAAAAAGGTAGAAGTGGCCCAGCGCAACTCGGTGGTGGATTTCGCCCTGTGGGGCGGTCTGATCCCCGACAGCATCCCCGACATACCCACGATGAATGATTTGGGCTGCATCGGCTTTAAAGGTTTTATGTGCTTTGCCACCAAGGAATACCCCCGCATCACCGACGGGTACTTGGTGGACGGTATGCGGCAGGCGGCCTCCTTCAACGGACTGATCGCTCTGCACGCCGAAAACGCGGAAGCCGCCGATTTTGGCTGCAAGCACTATTCCGCCATCGGCTGTCAGGATGAAGCGATGTTCGACGACGCACGGCCCTGGTGGACCGAATACGACGCCGACCAGCGGATCGCCGTTTTTGCCAAGGCCACCGGCGCCCGGGTACTGGTCTGCCACACCACCATCCATCAAGGCGCCAAACTGCTGCGGGACGCCCGCAACGACGGCGCTCACCTGTACATCGAAACCTGCCCCCATTACCTGATCTTCGACCGCAACGTTCTGCGGGAGAAAAAGTCCTTTGCCAAGTGTACGCCGCCCTTCCGCAGCCGGGAAAACGTGGAACAGTTGTGGAACTACGTGCTGGACGGCACCATCGATGTGCTGGGCTCGGACCATGGCCCCTTCACCGACGCGGAGAAGGTCCAGCAGGGGGATTTCTGGCAGGAATACTGCGGGTTCGGCTGCAACGACGTGATGCTGGCCGCCATGATCACCGAGGGCGTACACAAACGCGGACTGCCTTGGACCCGGCTGGCCCAGTTGACCTCCGGCAACGCCGCCAAGATCTTGGGTCTGAGCCCCCGCAAAGGCACCCTGACCCCCGGCGCCGATGCGGACATCATCCTCATCGACCCGGAACGGCAATGGACCTACGACGGTCTGCAGTCCTTCTCCAAGACGAAAAGCGCCAAGGGGCCCTATCAGGGCATGGCACTGAAAGGCAAGGTGACGGACACCTTTGTACGCGGCATCCACGTATACCACGAGGGTGCGATCCTGTGCGAAGCCGGCTGCGGACGACTGGTAGAAAGTAGGAGATAAGCGCTATGAAGCAGATAGAGCTGCGGCAGCTCACCAAGGTATTCGGTTCCTTGGTTGCCAACGACCATGTGGATTTCAAAATCGAGTCGGGCAAAATTTACGGCCTGATTGGAGAAAACGGCGCAGGCAAAACGACGCTGATGCGGATGCTGTACGGCATGTATGAGCCGGACGACGGCGAGATCCTGATCGACGGCCAGCCCGTACATTTTAAAAGCCCCCGGGATGCCATCCATCAAGGCATCGGGATGGTGCACCAGCATTTTGCGCTGGTCCCCACCCTCAGCGTGGCGCAGAATATGATTTTGGGCAAACCCATCAAGAAAAAGAGCGGGCTGCTGGATCTGCGCCGGGCCGAGAAGGTGGTGGAAGATCTGGGCCGGGAATACAAACTGGAAGTTCCCCCTCGGGCCCTCATCAAGGATATTCCTGTCAGCTTACAGCAGCGGGTAGAGATTCTGAAAGCCCTGTATCTGGGCGCCGACCTGCTGATCATGGACGAGCCCACCGCCGTTCTGACCCCGCAGGAGATCGTAAAACTGTTTGAAACGCTGGTGGAGCTGCGCAATGCCGGCAAGAGCATCATCCTGATCACCCACAAGCTCAACGAGATCATGCAGATCACCGACGAGATCTTGGTGCTGCGGTTGGGCAAGATGACCGGTCACGTAAAAACCAGCGAGACCAACGAACAAGCTATTGCGGAAATGATGGTGGGACGCCAGCTCAGCGAACCCCGGGAAAAGGCCAAAACCGACCAGACTCAGGTGGCCATGGCCGCGCAGGGGCTTTCCTACGTGGACAAATGGGGCGTCAAAATGCTGGACAACGTTTCTTTCGAGCTGCACAAGGGCGAGATTTTGGGCATCGCCGGTGTGCAGGGCAACGGCCAGTCCGAATTGATCGACATTTTGACCGGCATGACCACCGACTATCAAGGCCAAATCACCATCGAAGGCCATCCGGTGCCGCCCAGCACCAGCACCCGGGTCCGCCGGGAGGATGGTCTGGGCTGCATCCCCGAGGATCGCCAACTGACCGGTGCCGCCGTAGGCGCCACCATTTTGGCCAACTTTATCATGACCGGCTACCGCCTGCGGGATTTTGCCGGTGCCGTATTCATCAACTACAAAAAGGCCCGGGAACGCACCTGGCAGTATGTACGGCAGTTCACCGTCAAGACAGACAACATCATGAACGATGCCCTTTCTCTTTCGGGCGGCAACCTGCAAAAATTGATCGTAGCGCGGGAATTGTCGCTGTCGCCGTCCGTCCTGATCGCCGCCCAACCCAGCCGCGGCGTTGACATCGGCGCTACCGAGTACATCCACGATACCCTGATCACCCACCGCAACCAAGGCAACGCCGTGCTGCTGGTCTCTAACGAACTGTCCGAGATCATGTCGCTGAGCGACCGGGTGCTGGTCATCTACAAAGGCCGCTTCGTGGGCGAAGTGGATCCCCTGCGCACCAGCGAAGAGGAAATCGGCCTGCTGATGGCGGGCGTCGTAAAGGAGGAAACCGTATGAATTTTACATACAGACCCACTCCGATCAGCGCCAAGACCGCCATTATGGCGATTCTGTTCGGCATCCTTGTGGGCGCCGTCCTGATCTTGGCCACCGGAAACGACCCGCTGGAGATCTATGCCGCCCTGATTCGCGGTGCCTGCGGGTCCACCTTCTCCCTCGCATCCAGCATCCGCTGGACCATCCCGCTGATCTTTGCCGGCACGGCGGCCTCCATCGCCTTCAAAGGCGGCGTCTTTAACATGGGCGTGGAAGGCCAGATGTATATGGGTGGTCTGGCAGCGGCCATCATCGGCGTTACCTGCACCGACCTGCCCGCCCCCGTCCTGATCCCCCTGATGCTGGTGTCCAGCATGTTGGTGGGCATGATCTGGGCGCTGCCGCCCATTTTGGCCAAGGTATTTTTTGGCAGCAGTGAAGTAGTCCCCTGCATGATGTTGAACTATGTGGCCATGTATCTGACCGATTATCTGGTCCACAACGTTTTTCTGGCCAGCGGCAACCGAGGCGCCACCATCAAAACCGACATGATCGCCGAACAGGGCCGTCTGGCTACCCTGATCTCCGGAACCAGCGTTTCTACCGCGCTGATCATCGCGCTGGTGGTGGTAGGCCTGTACTGGGTGCTGATCCGCAAAACCAAACTGGGCTATGAATTCGAGATCTGCGGCATCAACCCCCGCTTTGCCAAATACGGCGGCGTCAATGTGCTGGCCTCCCGCATCGGTGTCATCCTGCTCAGCGGCGCCATCGCCGGTCTGGGCGGCGCCACCGAGATCATGGGCGTGCGGTACTGCTTCGAGAGCCGCTTTGTGGGCGACTTTGCCACCAACGGCATCCTCTCCTCGCTGCTGGGCAGTTGTTCGCCCATCGGCACCCTGATCGGCTCCATCTTTATGGGCTTCCTGAAAGCCGGTTCCCTGACGGTGGAACGCACCACCAGCGTTTCCCGCGCGGTGGCAGTGGTCATCCAGTGTACGATCATCTGCTTTGTATCCGCCAAGGCGTTCGCCCATCTGCTGGATCGGGTAAAGCTCCCGGGCAAGCTTGCAAAACAAGGAGGGCTTGAACATGAATCTTGAACTTCTGCTGGGGGCGACCATGCGGTATTCCGCACCGATTCTGCTGGCCGCCGTAGGCGCGCTGTTCTGCGACTGCGCAGGCATCACCTTCATCATTCTGGAGGCACAGATGCTCTTGGCCTGTTTCTTCTCGGTCATTGCCGGGTACTATTTCCAGAGCTGGGGCATCGGCGTATTGGCTGCCATCGCCGCCAGCGTCCTGCTGGGTTGGTTCTTCATCTGGATCACCATGAAGATGAGCGCCATTGAGTTGGTGGTGGGGTTTGCCATCAACTTCCTGATCGACGGACTTACCGTCTATCTGCTGCGCATGGTTTTCCATCAAACGGGTTCCTTTGTTTCCCCTGACATCCCCGAGATCCCGAAAATCACCATCCCGCTGCTGAGCCAGATCCCCGTCATCGGCAGCCTGTTCCGGGAACAGACCTGGATCGTCTATGCGGCATTTATCAGCGTGGCGCTGGCCGCGGTGCTGATCTACCGTACCGCCTACGGCCTGCATGTGCTGGCCTGCGGTGCCAGCCCCGAGGCCGCCAAGGCCGTTGGTATCTCGATCCCCCGCACCCGAATCAGCTGCATCATGATCGCCAGCGTCCTCTGCGCACTGGCAGGCAGCCAACTGTCCATCGGCTTCCTCTCCATGTTCTCGGAAGGCATGACCGTCGGCAAGGGCTACATCGCCTTGGGCGCGCTGATGTTCTCCAACCGCCGCCCGGCACTGGTCCTCTTCATCACGCTGCTCTTCGGCTTTGCCGAGGCTGTGGGCAACCAAGTACAGCTGCAGGGCACCATCGCCTCGGAATTGGTCCTGATGATCCCCTATCTGGCGGTGTTGGCCTGTGTGTTCATCCGCAAACCGCAACAGGAACAGCTCTAATCTTCGTACGGTTCTGGAACTTGCATTCCAGATGAATTTTATCAACAGGAGGAAAAACCCATGAAAAAACTGCTTGCATCCGTTTTGTCCGCTGCGATGCTGGCGTCACTCTGTGCCTGCTCTTCCACGGCCAGTTCTACGTCCAGCACTTCTACCGCCACCAGCGAAGGCGCCGCCGAAAGCCAGACCTCCGCTGCCCCCGCCAGTGACCTGAAGGCCGCCTTCATTACCCCGCAGGCGCTGGGTGACGGCTCGGTCACCGACCTGTGCTATTCCGGCTTTACTTCCGCCGCCGAGGAATACGGCATCGAAACGCAGGTCGTCGAGGTACAAGTCGGCGAATACGAGGAAACGCTGCGCTCCATGGCGCAGGAGGGCTACGGCCTGCTGGTCTGCCTGCAGCCCGAGCTGGTGGACGCCGTCTGCACGGTGGCGCCGGAATACCCCGACACCCTCTTCTTCTCGATGAATGGCGAGATCAATGACATTCCCAACGTACTGGGTTCCGCCAACAAAGAACAGGAAGGTTCCTATCTGGCCGGTGTTACCGCCGCCCTGATGTCTGAGACCGGCAAGATCGGCGCGGTCATCGGGCAGGACATGGCGCAGAATAACCGCTACGCCGCCGGATACGAGGACGGTGCCAAGGCCGCCCGCCCCGACATTGAAGTTTCCATCGTCTACGCCGGCACCTTCGAAGACCCCGCCAAGGGCAAGGAGCTTGCCTTGACGCTGTACAACTCCGGCTATGATGTGGTGTATCAGGTAGCTGCCAAGACCGGTCTGGGCGTCTTTGAAGCCGCCGAAGAGCTGAGCGCCGGCCATTACGTCATCGGCTGTGACATCGACCAGAGCGATGTGCTGCCCGGTCAGGTTTTGGGCAGCCAGATCACGCCCTACGACACCTGGGTCTACGCGGCCATGACGGACTACGCGCAGGGCACCTTTGAGGGCGGCAAGACCGAGGCCTTCTCGATGAACCGCACCGGCGGCGCCGGCTTTGAGTTTGATACCACCGGCAAGGTCACCTACAAGGACGGCGTAAAGGAAGCCGTGGAAGAAAGCAAAGAAAAAATCATGTCCGGCGAGATCGTTCCCGAAAGCGTTCGCGAGAAAGACAAATAAACAACCGATAGAACGGATCGACACGGCGGCATGGGGGCCGCCGTGTCCTCTTCTTGCCGGGGTTCCGGCTGCGCATAACGACTACAAAAAAGGAAGTGACTGCACCTATGGCCTATGCAATGCAAAGCATCCCCCGCCGGGACGAGGCCGCCCGCTCCCTCTTTACCAGCGGAGCGTTCACCTACGAACTGCACCCCGATTACGGCACCTTCCCCGAACGGTTTACCTTTACCATGTATTCGGGCGGCTGCTGTGACCGCGAGGACAACCTGTTTTTGTCCACCCGGGATGTGGAGCATCCCATCATGATGCTGGATCCCGAGGGGCACTATGTCAAAGACTTCGGTCAGGGCTTATTCAAAGAGACCCACACCCTTTGCGTGACCCCCAACGATACCCTGTTGTGTGTGGATGTGGCCCAGCATGTTCTGCGGGAGATTTCCAAGGACGGCGAATGGATCCGGGATATCGGCACGCCGGGGGTCCCCAGCGACAGTGGGTTTGACCCTGACTTATGGCGCAAGCGCCAGCGGATGGGCAAATATGTGCCCACCGACGTACTGTTTGACAAAGGGTGGTCCTTCTTTATGGGGCTGGAGAGCATCCAGCGGGCTGCCCCGCCCTTCAACCGGCCCACCGGGGTCTGCTTTGCCCCGGACGGGGATTTCTTTGTCAGCGACGGGTACGGCAACGCCGCCATCCACCGCTTTGCCCCGGACGGCACCCTGCTGCGCACCTGGGGCGGCCCGGGGGACGAACCCGGCCACTTTGTGGTGCCTCACTGCCTCTGCGTGGACCGGCTGGGCCGCGTTTGGGTGGGCGACCGGGACGGCAACCGCCTGCATGTCTTCTCCGCCGAGGGAGAACTGCTGGCCTATCTGGAGGAAGGGCTCTACCAACCCACCGGCCTGTGGGCGGACGACGACTATGTCTACGTGGCTGAACGAGGCGGCGGGCTGACGCTCATCGACATGAATTTGCAGGTCGTGGCGCAGCTGGGGTTCTACAACTCCCCCATCCGGGCCCACGGCATGTGCGGCAACAGCAAGGGCGAGATTTTCCTGATGCCGCTGACCACCTATGACCGCCATTTCCTGATGAAGCTCTCGCCCATTCACAAACCCGACAGCAAGGGGTGATCGTACCCAGATGTTCAACCAACGCCAAACTGAGATCCTGCGTTTTCTGGCCGAAGTACAGTTTGCACGGCTGGACCAACTGGCCGCCCGGCTGGGTGTTTCGGCCGAGACCATCCGCCGCGACCTGAAAGAGTTGGAGCAGGAATCCGCCATCAAACGGGTGCGCGGCGGGGCTGTTTTCAGCGGGCTGCGCGCCAACGAACGGGAATTTGTCAAAAAGGCCAACAGCAACCATCAAGAGAAAAGCGCCATCGCCGCGGAAGCGCTAAAGCACCTCCACGACGGGGAAGCCATCGCCATCAACAACGGGGTCACCTCGATGGCGTTGGCCCATGCCATCGAGAGAAGCGGTCTGTCGCTGAACATTGTCACCAACTCGCCGCCCATTGCGGTGCTGTTGTCCCAGACCGACCAGAACCGGGTTTTTCTGACCGGAGGCTACCTGCGCAAACACAACAAAAGTTTGGTGGGCAGCCTGTGTGGAAATTCTTTGGAGAATTTCCGGGTAGACAAAACCTTTTTGAGCGTGGACGGCCTTTCCATCCAAGACGGCATCACCGAGTATAACACCGAAGAAGCCGCCGTACTGCGGCGGATGCTGCGAATCGGCCGGGAAAAGATCATTCTGGCGGAGTGCAGCAAATTCCGCGAAGTGGCCTTTAACCGGATCTGCACCGCAGAGGAGATCGACTGCATCATCACCGACTGGAACATCACCGCGCAGGAAATGGCTCCTTGGCAGGATGCGGGGGTGCAAGTCATCGCAGCGCCCCAGCGGATGCCGGACTATGCCCACGCCGAGTAACCCTTTCCCCAACAAAGCAAACAGCAAAACCCCGCAGGGGGGCTGCACGCCGGTACCATCCTCCGGCGGCGCATTCCCTGCGGGGTTTTGCTGCTGTTCTTTTGGCCCGTTGCGGAAAGTCGGGTCAGGCTTTTTTCTGTACGTTCTTGGTGGCGATCACATCCACGCCGGTGGAGGCCACGTCGGACAGCAGTACATCCCCGATGGCTACCGGGGCGTCCACGTCCACTTCCTTCAGGGCGCGCACCACGTCGAAGATCTTGTCCTTGGGCACGTCGCTGCGGGTCTTGCAGGACACCATGGGCAGCGTGCCGCCCCGGACCCGCACCGTGCTGGTCACCACGCGGGTGGGATGGGTCACTTCCTTGCGGGCGTAGGCGTCGCCCCGGGGGCAGGTGTTGCCGGTGACCCGTACCACCGCGCCGTCCTCCATCTCTACCACCAGCGGGCAGCCCATGGGGCAGCCAATGCAGACCAGATTGATCTTTTCCATAAGTTATGCCTCCTCCAACGTCACGGTGATCTGGGCAGCTTCGGGATGGGCCCGCAGCGCTTCGCTCTTGAGCTGCACGGTTTCCATCTCACCCGGCGCCAACACGGGACGCTTGCGGCTGAAGATGCAGGTGTCCCCCGCATAGACCGCCACTTTCTTATTCTTATACACATTGGCCACACGGAACCGCAAAGTCACGGTGTCCCCCGCGCAGTCGGGGCGGATGGTGGTGGGCACGGTGTAGCGCACCCCGTTTTCGCACCGCACCGGCAGGGTGCGGGCGTCGCCGCCCTGTTCGCCGTTCTGGATATAGGCCGCGGCATGGGCGCCGGCGGCACCGGCTTCCTCCGACACAAAGTCCACCAAGTCGTGGACGTGCAGCACGTTGCCGGCCGCAAAGACGCCGGGGATGCTGGTCTCCAGACTTTCGTTGACGGCGGGGCCGTTGGTGACGGGGTTGAGGGCCACACCGGCGGCGCGGCTCAGCTCGTTTTCGGGCAGCAGCCCGCAGGAGAGCAGCAGCGTGTCGCAGTCATAGTGTTCCTCGGTGCCGGGTACCGGCTTGCCGTTTTCCACCCGGGCCAGCGTGATGCCTTCCACCCGTTCCTTGCCCTGAATGTCCACCACGGTGTGGCTGAGTTTCAGGGGGATGCCGAAGTCGTCCAGACATTGCACGATGTTGCGCTTCAAGCCGCCGGAGTAGGGCATCAGTTCGGCCACCACCTGCACCTTGGCGCCTTCCAGCGTCATGCGGCGGGCCATGATAAGGCCGATGTCGCCGGAACCGAGGATGACCACCTTGCGGCCCGGCAGGTAGCCTTCCATATTGACAAGGCGCTGGGCGGTACCGGCGGTAAAGATGCCCGCCGGGCGGTAGCCGGGGATGTTCAGCGCGCCGCGGGGACGTTCCCGGCAGCCCATGGCCAGCACCACCGCTTTGGGATGAAGCTGGAACAGGCCGTCCTGTTTGTTCATCGCCGTGACGGTTTTATCCGCCGCCAAGTCCAGCACCATCGTATTGAGCTTGTAGGGAATGTCCAGTTCCTTAGCCATCTGGATGAACCGGCCGGCGTACTCGGGGCCGGTGAGTTCCTCTTTAAAGGTATGCAGGCCGAAGCCGCTGTGGATGCACTGGTTCAGAATGCCGCCCAGCTCGTTGTCACGTTCCAGCACCAGAAGGTCCTGTACGCCGTGTTTGCGGGCTTCCACCGCCGCGGCCAGTCCGGCAGGACCGCCGCCGATGATGACAAGATCTACATTTTTCATGATTGCGTCCTCCCCTTAGTACACGTCCTTGTTGGTGCCGACGATGATCTTGGACTGGCCGCCCGCCTTGGTGACCTCGCTCAGGGGCAGGTTCAGTTCCCGGGCCAGAATTTCCATGACGCGGGGGCTGCAGAAGCCTGCCTGGCAACGGCCCATACCGGCGCGGGTACGCCGCTTGACGCCGTCCAAGCTGCGGGCGCCCGGCACCCGATGGATGGCGTCCACGATCTCGCCCTCGGTGACGCTTTCGCACCGGCAGATGATCTGCCCATAGGCGGGGTCTTTGCGGATCAGTTCGTTGCGCTCCTCCAAAGAGAGGGTCTTGGGATCCAGAATGCCCTTGCGGACCGGATCAAAGGTGGGATCTTGTTCGAGGTGCAGGCTCCGGGAGACCAGATCCGCCACCATCACACCGATGGCCGGGCTGCTGGACAGGCCGGGCGATTCGATGGCCGCGCAGTCCACAAAGCCGGGGGCGATCTCCCCGATGAAGAAGTCGTGGCGGGGTTCATGGGCCCGCAGGCCCGCAAAGCTGGTGATGGTCTGGCGCATCGGAATATCCTTGACGGCGATGCCCGCCTTGGCGCGCACCTCGTCCAGACCGGCGGCGGTGGTGGCGGTGGCTTCCTTATCCTCCACATCGATGGCCGTGGGGCCGACGAGCAGGTTGCCGTGGACCGTGGGGGTGACCAGCACGCCCTTGCCGTACTTGCCAGGCAGTTGGAAGATGGTGTGGTGTACATGCGCCCCGGCGGTGTGGTCCAGCAGGAAGTAGTCGCCCCGGCGCGGGATGATGGTCAGGGGGTCCTCGCCGGTGACCATGTTGTGCAGGTCGTCGGCATAGACGCCGGCCGCGTTGACCACCAGACGGGTCTCCAACGTGCCGTGGTCGGTTTCCACCTGCCAGCCGCCCTCGATGGGCTTCAGGCCGGTGACCGTGGTATCAAACTGGAACTTGACGCCGTTTTTGGCGGCGTTCTCGGCAAAGGCGTAGGTCAGCCCAAAGGGGCAGACGATGGCGCCGGTGGGGGCCCACAGGGCGGCCACCGCCTCGTCGGAGATGTTAGGCTCCATGGCCACCAGTTCTTCCCGCTCGATGATGCGCAGCCCTTCTACCCCGTTGGCCACGCCGTTTTCGTAGAGCTTTTGCAGGGCGGGGCGGTCCTCGTCGCTGACGCAGACCACCAAGCTGCCGCACTGGTCATAGGCAAAATCCAATTCCTTGGCCAGAGCCGGCATCATCCGGCTGCCTTCCACGTTGAGCTTGGCCATCAGGCTGCCGTGGGCGGCGTCGTAGCCCGCGTGGACGATGGCGCTGTTCGCCTTGGTGGTGCCGCAGCAGACGTCTTCTTCTTTCTCCAAAACCAGAATATCGGCCTTGTAGCGGGACAGTTCCCGGGCACAAGCACAGCCGGACACACCGGCGCCGATGACGATTACATCATACATCTTCAGTCTCCTTATCCGAACCGCAGCGGTTCATTCATGGTGTGGGCAGCGGGGGGTCAGTCGTCGTCCTTGGCCCAGCCGTAGGCACAGCGCACGGCTTTGTTCCAGCCCTTGATGCGCTTGGCCCGCTCCTCCTCGGTGATGGAGGGCGAGAAGGTCCGGTCCACCGACCAGTTTTGGATGACCTCCTCGGTGGAGCCCCAATACCCTACCGCCAGCCCCGCCAGATAGGCGGCGCCCAGCGCCGTGGTTTCTACGCAGAGGGGGCGCTGCACCGGCACGTTGCTGATGTCCGCCATGGTCTGCATCAGGTAGTTGTTGGCCGAAGCGCCGCCGTCCACCTTCAGGGCTTGCATGGGGATGCCGGAGTCCGCCTCCATAGCGTGGAGCACGTCATTGACCTGATAGCACAGGCTGTCCAGCGTAGCGCGGATGATATGGTTTTTATTACAGCCCCGGGTCAGCCCCACAATGGTGCCCCGGGCATACTGGTCCCAGTGGGGGGCGCCCAGTCCGGTAAAGGCCGGCACCACGTAACAGCCGTTGGTGTCCTTGACCTTTTGGGCCATGTACTCGGAATCCCGGGATTCCTCCAGCAGGCGCAGCTCGTCCCGCAGCCACTGGATGGCCGCCCCCG
>NZ_CALADU010000117.1 GCF_937890665.1 uncultured Subdoligranulum sp. | reverse complement strand
CGCTGCGCCCCGGTATGGCCGACCTGCTGCGCGCCGCGGCAGACGGCGAAGCAGAAGCGGCACTTTGCCAGAGGAAGCGTGAGGCCTCCAGCCCACCTCATGGGGGATAGCAGAAGGAGAAGGCCGGGGGCTTTTACCAATTTTCTGCCGTATGGGGCAGGAAGAGGATAGGAACCCTTGACACTGGTACGAAATCGTACTATACTAACTGGTACGATTTCGTACCAAGGAGGCACCCTATGGAGTTTACCCGCAAAGCGTTGAACCGCTTCAACTACCTGTTTGGTGAAACCGAGGCGGTTTACCATGAACTTTCCCAAAAATTGGGTCTGTCGGACAGTGCCACCAAAATTTTGTATACCCTGTGCGATAACGGCTCGTCCTGCTTGCTGCAGGAGGTTTGCCTTCGCAGCGGGCTGAGCAAGCAGACCGCCAACTCGGCGCTGCACAAGCTGGAAGAAGCCGGTCTGGTCTGCCGGGAATCTGCGGGGCCTCGGGCCAAGCGGCTCTGCCTGACCGCGGCAGGGCAAGCGCTGGCAGACCGGACGGTGGCACGGATCATCCAGATGGAAAATGAAGTCTTTGCGGGGTGGTCCCCGCAGGAAGTGGAAACCTATCTGGCCTTGACCGAGCGGTTTCTGCAAGACTTGAAAGCACGCGCTGCGGCGCTGGACATGACGCCCTGATCTGCCCGGAGGATTCCATGAAAATTCAACTATCCGATCATTTTAGCTATACCAAGCTCTTGCGTTTTACCCTGCCTTCCATCGTGATGCTGGTCTTTTCCTCCATTTACGGTGTGGTGGACGGGTTCTTTGTTTCCAACTTTGTGGGGAAAACAGCCTTCACGGCGGTGAACTTTATCATTCCCTTTTTGATGATCTTGGGAGCGGCCGGTTTCATGTTTGGCACCGGCGGCGGTGCGCTTATCGCCAAGACCATGGGGGAGGGGGACACGCTCCGGGCCAACCGGCTCTTTTCGCTGATCGTTTACGCTTCGCTGGGCTGCGGTGTGGTGTTGGCGCTGCTGGGAGCCGTGTTACTGCGGCCGCTGGCGGTGGCATTGGGGGCAGAAGGCACCATGTTGCAGGACTGCTTGCAGTATGGCACCATTCTGCTGCCGGCCATTCCGGCCTATGTGCTGCAATATGAATTTCAGTGCCTTTTTGTTACTGCCGAAAAACCCACGCTGGGGTTGATGGTAACGGTGGCGGCCGGACTGACCAACATGGTGTTGGATGCCCTGCTGGTGGCGGTCCTGCCGCTGGGACTGGCGGGGGCGGCGGCTGCCACCGCCCTGAGCCAGTGTGTAGGCGGTGTGCTGCCGCTGATCTACTTCGCCCGGCCCAATAGCAGCCGCCTGCAGTTGGGGGCCACCCGGTGGGACAGCCGGGCGTTGGGCAAGACCTGTACCAACGGTTCGTCGGAGCTGATGAGCAACATCTCCATGTCGCTGGTCAGCATGCTGTACAATGCCCAGTTGCTGCGCTACGCTGGGGAGGACGGCATTGCGGCTTACGGTGTGCTGATGTATGTGAGTATGATTTTTCAGGCGATGTTCATCGGCTATTCGGTGGGAACAGCGCCGGTGGTCAGCTACCATTATGGCGCCGGCAACCGCGCCGAACTGCGCAGCCTGCTGCGGAAAAGCGGCGTGGTGATCGCCTCCTTTGCGGTGGCGATGTTTGCGGCGGCTCGGGTACTGGCAGGGCCGCTGTCCCGCCTGTTTGTGGGGTACGACGCGGCCTTGCTGGCCTTGACCGAACACGCCTTCTCCATTTTTTCCTGCTGTTTCCTTTTCTCCGGTTTTGCCATCTTCGGTTCTTCTTTCTTCACCGCCCTCAACAATGGGCTGGTGTCGGCGGCCATCTCCTTTTTGCGTACACTGGTGTTTCAAGTACTCTGCGTGCTGGTCTTCCCGCTGTTCTGGCAGGTGGACGGCATCTGGGCTTCGCTGGTAGCGGCGGAGGCTATGGCGGTGGTGGTGACGCTGGTATTTTTGCGGACCCAACAGTCCCGGTACCACTATTAATTCCATACAAAATCCCCGCCGCTTGCAGAAAGCGACGGGGGATTTTGTTGCAGGCGGTACCGCACGCTGGACTGCCTGCTCTATATGATGGCACAAAGCCTTGTGGGTTGTCTGGCCTTGACCGGGCTGTTGCCCTCGCATGGTCTAAGGCGCAGTGGTTAAAATGGCGGGTACCACCCGCCTTAGTTCGGTTGACGCTTCTTAGTATATCGGCCAGTTGTGTGTAAGGCATAAAAGCATTTTGAACAAACCCAAAACAACTTTTAAAAAAACTATGACGCCCCGTACCAACCGGTACGGGGCGTTGCGTTACGATTCTGCGGCATCGGGCAGCGGATTGCGGCCCAGCGCTTTGTAGAGCAGCGCCATCAGTTGGCGGCGCTCGTCGGGGGTCAGGTTGGTCAATGCTTGTTCATCCCAGTCAAAAAAGACCTGGTGACTGGCGGCAAAGGCCTGCTGGCCCTTTTCACTCAGGTGCAGGCGATAGGCCCGCCCCTCCTTTTCTCGCAGCAGAAAGCCGCTCTCCACCAGTTTCAGCACGGTGCGTTGGCTGTGCCCCCAGTCCAGATGCAGTGCGGCGGTAAGTTCGCTTTGGGTACAGCCGGGATGCTTGCCCACATAGACCACAAAAAACAAGGTGCCGAAACTCAGCCCCCACTGCCCCAGCCGGGCCGAGGTGTAGTGGGTAAACCGTCGGTACAGCACCGTACAAGCGTAGGAAAAGGTGCGCAGCATAAAGCTAACTCCTTTCAATTTTCGGCAACAGTATACCATTTTTTACTTGCTTGGGTCAAGTAAGTGCTGCGGAAAAAATCCGGCGGTTCTCATCGTCTTTTCATTTTTTTATGGTATCATAGAAGAAAACCATGGGAAAGGGGACGGTTATATGCGGATTCTCGTTGTGGAGGATCAACCCGAGATGAACGCCTTGCTGGTCAAACAGTTGAAGGCGGCCCAATATAGCGTGGATAGCTGCCTGACCGGCACCGATGCGTTGGATTATCTGGCTGGGGGCGAATATGACGCCGTGGTGCTGGACATCATGCTGCCGGGGGTGGACGGGCTGGAGGTTTTACGCCGCCGCCGCGCCGCCGGAGACAAGACCCCGGTGTTGCTGCTGACTGCCCGGGACGGCATAGAGGACCGGGTCCGCGGATTGGACAGCGGCGCCGATGACTATTTGGTGAAGCCCTTTGCCCTGCAGGAACTGTTGGCGCGGCTGCGGGTGCTGATCCGCCGCCGGGCCGATCAAGTCAGCGACGTCATTACGGTGGGGGACTTGCAGGTAGATTGCATCGCCCACACGGCAGCCCGGGGCGGGCAAGCCATTCCGCTGTCCGCCAAGGAGTTTGCGGTACTGGAATATCTGGCCCGCAACGCGGGGGTGGTGCTCTCGCGGGAGCGGATCAGCCACGGCGTCTGGAACTACGACTATGAGGGTGGCTCCAACGTGGTGGATGTCTACATCCGTTATCTGCGCAAAAAGATCGACGAGGGGCGGGAACCCAAACTCATCCACACCGTGCGCGGTGTGGGCTATGTCTTGCGGGAGGAAGTATGAAGCGTTTGTCCATTACGCTGCGGGTCACACTGCTCTACACCCTGTTTATGGTATTGCTGACAGGACTTTCGCTGGGTTTTCTTTTCCATGCGGGGGGGCAGTCAGCCCGGCAGAACAAGCTGAACCGGATGCAGAGTATGGTGGAGGACAGCCGCAAGGAACTGGAAGGCAAGGACGGCGAGCTGGAAATCGACCGGGATCTGGAGGCTTTTGATGACGGGGTGTATCTGTCGCTGTATGACACGGCGGGGGTACCCCTCTACGGCTTTGTGCCCCGGGACTTTGACAATTCCGTGGTCTTTGCCGATGGCGAACTGCGCACGGTGGAAAGCGATGGCCGCCAATGGTATCTTTATGATACCCAAATCACGGTGGAGGACTACGGCCCGGTATGGGTGCGCAGCGTGACCGCCGCGGACGAGGTGGATTCCGCCATCGGGGAGCTTTTGCACAGCGCCTTGTTGGTGCTGCCGGTCTTTGTGGTATTGGCTGCGATTTGTGGGTACTTGGTCACCCGGCGGGCTTTTGCGCCGGTACGGCGGATCACCCAGACCGCCCGAGAAATCGGGGAAGGCGGGGATTTGTCCCGGCGTATCGGTCTGACGGGCCGCAAGGACGAAGTCTATACGCTGGCAGCCGAATTTGACGCCATGTTTGCCCGGCTGCAAAGCGCCTTTGACCGGGAACAGCAGTTTACCAACGATGCCTCCCACGAACTGCGTACCCCCACGGCGGTGATCTTGTCCCAGAGCGAGTACGCCCTGACCCAAACCGATGTACAGGGGGAGGCCCGCACGGCACTGGAGAGCATTCACGCGCAGGCGGGGCGGATGGCCGCGCTGCTGTCCCAGTTGTTGCTGCTGGCCCGGGCCGACAAGGGCCGCCAGCCCCTGCAGTGGGAAACGGTGGACCTGAGCGAACTGACCCAGATGGTGGCCGACACCGAAGCCGAGCAGGCTGCCGCCCAACAGATTGCGGTGGAAACTGCCTTGGAACCCGACGTGACGGTACAGGGAGATGAAACGCTGCTCATGCGGCTGCTCATCAATCTGACCGAAAATGCCATCCACTATGGCCGCCCCGGCGGCAAGGTACGGCTGACGCTCCGCCGGCAAGGAAACATGGCGGTAGGTACTGTGGAAGATGACGGCATCGGCATTGCGCCGGAAGATCAGGACAAGATCTGGCAGCGCTTTTGGCAGGCGGACCCGGCCCGCAGCAACGGCGGGGCAGGGTTGGGGCTGGCCATGGTGCGTTGGATCGCCGAGGCCCATGGCGGCCGCGTGGCGGTGGAAAGCACCCCCGGGGAGGGCAGCACCTTTACCTTTGTACTCCCTTGCCAAAAAAATGAGAAGGTTTAATGTGGCTTTAATCTGACGGCGGTATACTAAAGGCACAACAAGAGAAAACCAACCTGTACACAAGGAGGAAATACAAATGAAAAAGCGTACTGTTTCGTTGTTTGCCACTGCCGCGCTGGCTGCGCTGCTTCTCACCGGTTGTGCCGAAGCTGCGGCCTTCCAAGGCCAGAGTCGCACCACTGCCCCCCTGACGGGGGAGAGCACCACCCCGGAGGATGCCGTGGACGTTTCGTCCCAGAGCGGTGCCGCGGCCCCCATCGCCGCACCTGCCGGTGACACCACCGCCGGTATCGCGGGCAGCGCCGACCCCAACAGCGGCTATATCACCGAGGAGGCCGCTAAGACCGCTGCGCTGAACCACGCCGGTCTGGCCGAAGCGGACCTGCAGGCTGTGCGGGTCAAGCTGGACTATGACGATGGCCGGGCGGTATACGATGTGGAGTTTGTCCGGCAGGCCGATACCGGAATCGAGGAATATGACTACGAGATCGACGCGGTGAGCGGCGAGATTCTGGGGTATGACTACGACGCCGAAAACTACAACGGCACGCAGGCCGTCAGCGGCAGCACCACCGGTACCGCCGTCACGGCAGAACAGGCCAAGCAGATCGCGCTGCAGCATGCCGGCGTGGCGGAGAGCGATACCCGCGCCATGGAGCTGGAAACCGACCGCGACAACGGCCGCACGGTATATGAGTTCTCTTGGAAGGTGGGCTTTACCGAATACGACTACGAGATCGACGCCGACACCGGTGAGATCCTCAGCTTTTCGCAGGAGCAGGACGACTGAAAAAACACTGCTCAAAAAGCGGACACCCATGGGGTGCCCGCTTTTTTGTCTGCCGTTGACAGAGTCTACCCCGCAGGGTAAGATAAAAACGAAAAAGTGGCGGTATACGATGAATGGATTCGCCATGCCGGTTCGTATTCCCAGTGAAAGGCAAAAAAACACACCCTTCACAAGGAGGAACCAGCGATGAAGAAAATAGGGATTCTCGTAACGGCAACACTCTTGGCCTGTACGGTGGGCGCTACCGGCGTATGGGCGGCAGGTCCTGCCCGGAACGGTCTGCGGCAGACCGCGGCTGCGGCCGGGTGTCACTTTACCGATGAAAACGGCGATGGCCTTTGCGACAACCATGCCGACGGCCTCTGCCGCTATGATGCCGACGGGGACGGTGTCTGCGATAACCGGGTGGCAGAGGGCTGTCAGGGCGGCGGCTATGGCTGCCGTACCCGTGCCGGAGCCTGCCGAAACTAAACGCGATGGGGGATTGCGATGCGCAGCGAGCAAGAGGTCAACCGTGCGGTGGAACAATATGCCGACACCGTGCGGCGCATCTGTCTGGTGCATCTGAAAAATTATGCCGACACCGAGGACATCTTCCAGACGGTGTTTGTCAAATATTTGCTGCACACCGCGCCCTTTGCCTCGCCGGAACATGAGCGGGCATGGATTATTCGGGTGACGATCAACGCCTGTAAGGATCTTTTGCGCAGCGTGTTTCGCCGCCGCACAGTCCCGTTGGAGGAAGCCGCCGAGCTGCCTGCCCCGGCGGAAGAACACCGTGCGGTGCTGCAGGCCGTGCAGGCACTGCCCGGCGCCTACCGGGACGTGGTCTACCTGCACTACTACGAAGGGTATTCCGCGCCGGAAATTGCCAAGATTCTGGGCAAGAATGTGAACACCGTCTACACACGGCTGACCCGCGCCAGGGGGCTGCTGCGTCAGACGCTGGGAGGTGACGACGATGCGTGAGGAACTGCGTGCTGCTTTGGACAGCGTCCATGCCGAACCGGAGCTGAAGGTGGCGGCCCGGGCCGCGGTAGCCCGCCGGGCCCGGCAGCAGCGTATCCGCCCGGTGGTGGGGTGGGCCGTGGCTGCGGCTGCCTGTGCCGTGGTGGTGTTGGGCGGGCGGTGGCTCTACTTTACCCCCACTGCCCATATCAGCATCGACGTCAACCCTTCGCTGGAATTGGGGGTCAACCGGTTTGACCGGGTCATCTCGGTACAAGGTTGGAACGACGACGGAACCGCACTGGCCGAAACGCTGGACCTGACCAACCAGACCTACACCGATGCGGTGGAGAGCATTCTGGCCAGCGAGACCATCGAAGCGCTGATGGCCCAGAACGCGGTGGTGGAGATCGGTGTCATCGGGGAGGACGACGCCCACTGCGCCCAGATGTTGGCGGCGGTGGAATCCTGCACTGCCGGGCAGCAGAATGCCCACTGCTATCAGGCGTCCCCCCACGAGGTGGCACAAGCCCATGACTGTGGATTGTCCTACGGCAAATACCGGGCCTATCAGGCCTTGGCGGCGCTGGACCCCACCGTCACGCCCGAAGCGGTGCAGGGCATGACGATGCGGCAGATTCGGGACCGCATCGCCGCGCTGTCCGGCACGGACGCCGCCTCCGAATCTTCGCAGACGATGGCTGCTACGCCGGAGTCCGCAGCCTGTATGCCCAAAACACAAAAAGAGCCCGGCCACCATGGGGCCGGGCATCATGGGGACGATTGACGTCCCCTTTTTTAGTTGTCCGCTACAAAATGGGGTTTGTCCGCCAGCGGGTAGGCGTGCAGCGCCTGTCCGGTGACTGTCTCCTTGGTCAGCCGCACGGCATGGATGCTGCCGCTGTCGTAGGTCTTGTAGTAATAAACGCCCTCCCGTGTGTCGGCACAGCAGGAGTAGGTGGTTTCGTCATACCGTCCTTCGGGGGTGATCACGCTGCCCCGCACCATCGACACGGCATCCAGCAGGTGGAAGAACTGGGTCACCTGCGCCGGGCGTTCCTCGGGAAAGACCGCGTGCTGGTGCAGGTAGGTGGCCCGCACAAAGCGGGACTGGGGAGAAACATCCCCCGGCAGGCCCACGGCGCCCAGCCCCTGCCCGTAGACCGTCAATTCCAGCCCGGGGGCAAAGGTGTTTTCCGGCGTGCGGGGGGACAGGTTCCGGTAGTTGTTCAAGTTCATGCGCTGGTAGGGGTAGGGCGGGTTGTTGGTCAGCACACCGGCGGCATCGTCGTAGAAGTGCAGGCCGTCCTCCCTAGGCTCCATGATGAAACCGCCGTCCGGTCCGGCAACCTGCCAGTGCAGCGCCGCCAGCGGATACCCCGGCGCAAAGGGAATGGCCACAAGCCGTACGGTCTGCAACAAGGCCCGGGCCTCGGCGGCGGTGGCGCAGCTACCCAGCACCAACGGGATCAGCTCGTAGGGAGCCAGATTCAGCGCTGCCGGGTCCGGTTCCTCAAAATAGTGGGCATTGCCGGGAAAGTACAGCCCCGCCATATACAAGCCGACTTCGTTGGCGGCTTCGGCGTAAAGCGGCATGTTATTTGCCACGGTGGCCATGCCGATCATGGCGTGGTGGTGGGGCAGCGGTTCCCGGTGGTGAAAGACAAAGGGATAATCCCGGGGTGTGGTGACCACCTGCTCCCCAAAATGATATTCCAGATCCAGATTGCGCCCATACAGCGCCCGGTCCCAAAAAGCAATGCTTGTACACATAGCCGAGGCCTCCTTTTTCAAGCCTTTTCTTACAGTATACCCGTTCGCTGCAGGGGAAACAAGGACCGCACAAAAATGTTACAGATCGACTTGACAAAGCGTGGGAGTCGGTGTATAGTATACATCAAGAAAATTTGATGTGAGGTGCCGGGCATGGATTCCTACGAGCAGGATGCCAAGATTTTCAAAGCGCTGTGCGACCCCAAACGGTTGGCCATTTTGGAACAACTGCGCAGCGGTGAAAAGTGCGCCTGCAAATTGCAGGAACCGCTGGCACTGACCCAGTCGGGGCTGTCCTACCATATGAAGATCCTCTGCGAATCGGGACTGGTGCTGGCCCGGCAGGAGGGCAAGTGGACCCATTACCGCCTGAGCGAGGCCGGGCAGGCCCGGGCGGTGCAGCGGCTGCTGGCCCTGACTACCCCGGCTGCCGAGGCGCCTACCTGCGGCTGCTGCGGGCGCTGAACCATTGCCGCCATGGCGCGGCACTTTTTTACAGCGCAAACATCAAAAAAACTTGATATGACAAGGAGGAGTTTCCTCATGGATCTCTGGCTGTTTTTCCAAAATCAAGTGTTGGGCATGCAGTGGCTCAATGGCTTGGTGGGCAAGGTGCTCACCGCCTTCGGGCTGGATACCACCGGCCGGTTGGGCGGCAGTGTGCAGTTTTTTGTGTATGATACCCTGAAAATTTCGGTGCTGCTGCTGGTCTTGATTTTTGCCATCTCGTGGGTGCAAAGCTATTTTCCGCCCCAGCGCAGCCGCCGTATCATGGGGCGGTTCCGGGGGCTGACCGCCAATACGGTGGCGGCTTTGCTGGGCACCGTCACCCCCTTTTGTTCCTGCTCTTCCATCCCCATCTTTATTGGGTTTACCGGGGCGGGGCTGCCCTTGGGCGTCACCTTTTCTTTCTTGATTTCCTCCCCCATGGTGGATCTGGGCAGCTTGGTGCTGCTTACCGGCATTTTTGGTGTCCGGGTGGCTGTGGTCTATGTGGTACTGGGGCTCATCGTAGCCGTGGCAGGCGGTACCCTCATCGAAGCGCTGGGGATGGAATCTCAACTGGAGCCGCTGGCCCACGCGGGCAGCGGCGTGGATCTGGAGGATCCCCAACTCACCACCGCCCAGCGGCTGCAATACGCCCGGGGGCAGGCGGTGGGCACCTACCGCAAGGTACTGCCCTATCTGTTGGTGGGGGTTGGCGTGGGCGCCCTCATCCACAACTGGATCCCCCAATCCTGGGTGGAAACGGTGCTGGGGTCCGGCAATCCCTTCGGCGTGCTGGCGGCGGTGCTGGTGGGCGTGCCGATGTACGCCGACATCTTCGGCACCATTCCGGTGGCCGAAGCCCTGCTGGCCAAAGGGGCGCAGCTCGGCACCGTGCTGTCCTTTATGATGGCGGTCACCACCTTGTCCCTGCCTTCGCTGATTCTGCTGCGCAAGGTGGTCAAACCCAAACTGCTGGCGCTGTTTGTGGGCATCTGCGTGGCAGGCATCGTGGTGGTAGGGTATCTGTTCAACGCCCTGCAATTTGTATTGCTGTAAAATAGAAGGAGGACTTTTCTATGAAACTGTTCGGTAAAAAAGAAGCAAAATCCCAAGAGACCGGCAACGAAGCCGTCAAGGTATTGGGCGGCGGCTGTGCTAGCTGCCACGCACTGGAGGAGGCGGCCAAGGCAGCACTGACCGAGCTGGGCTTGCCCGACGAGGTGGGGCATATCACCGACTTTGCCCAGATCGCGGCTTGCGGGGTCATGCAGACCCCGGCCCTGATGGTGGACGGCAAGGTGGTTTCCAGCGGACGGGTACTGACCAAGGAGGAAGCCAAGGCCCTGATCGAGAAAGCGCGGGCACAGGCATGAGCACCAAACCGAAAGTAGCCTTTATCTGCGTACACAATTCCTGCCGAAGCCAGATCGCCGAAGCGCTGGGACGGCTGTTGGCCGGCGATGTCTTTGAAAGTTACTCCGCCGGTACCGAGACCAAACCGGCCATCAACCCCGACGCAGTGCGGCTGGTGAAAGCCCGGTATGGGGTAGATATGGCTGCCACCCAGTACAGCAAATTGTTGACGGCGCTGCCGCCGGTAGATGTGGTCGTCACGATGGGCTGCAACGTGCAATGCCCCATGCTGCCCTGCACCCGGCGGGAGGATTGGGGTTTGCCCGACCCCACCGGACAGGAGGATGCGGCCTTTGCGTCGGTCATCGACGAGATCGAGCGGCAGATCCTGCGTCTGCGGGAGGAACTGCGCGCAGCCGATTGACGCCGTGCCCTTGGGGTGGTATACTGGACCTATTCTGAAAAACATAAGGGCAGGAATCACTGCAATGCATCGTCCTATCTAAAAGAGTTTGAAATTGCACCGCAGGCGCCGCAATCCGGCGTCTGTTTGCTGTACCATTTCCTACTCTGGCGGAAAGGACGATTTTTTTCATGAAACGCAATATTTATCTTTTGTATGCCATGACCTTTTTGCAGGGCATGGTGTTTTACGGCGCCATCGCCACCTTGTACCGGCAGGCGCAGGGCGTTACGATTTTTGAGATTACCCTGATCGAAAGCATCTCCTATGCGCTGTGCATCGCGCTGGAGGTGCCTTGGGGCATGGTGGCGGACCGCATTGGCTACAAGCGCACCATGATCATCTGCTGCTGGCTGTATTTTCTGTCCAAGATCATCTTCTGGCAAGCGTCGGATTTTGCCGGTTTTCTGGCGGAACGGGTGCTGCTCAGCGTGGTGATCACCGGGTTTTCCGGGGTGGATACCAGCATTCTCTACCTCTGCGCCGGACCGGAACACAGCCAGCGGGTCTTTGGCGTCTACAACAGTCTGGGCATGGCCGGTTTGTTGAGCGCGGCGGCGGTCTATACGCTGTTCGTGGGGGATGATTACCGTCTGGCGGCGCTGCTCACCGTCTTCAGTTACGGGGCGGCGGCACTGCTCTCACTGGGCCTTACCGAGGTGCATCCCGCCCCCGAAAAAGCCGAAGCCCGGGAACCCTTTGCCGTTACGCTGCGGGCGACCTTAGCCGCGCCGGGGCTGCTGGTCTTTCTTATTGCCGTGGGCCTGCTTACCGAGGTACACCAGACCGTGACGGTCTTTCTCAACCAACTGCAATATGAGCGGTGCGGCATGACCAGCACCGCCATTGGCGCTGTGTATATTGCCGCCACCCTGTTGGGATTGTGCGGTGTCTGGTCCGCCGCCCTTACCCGGCGTACCGGTCCCAAGGGGGCGGTGGGGCTGTTCTGTCTGGCCCCGGCGCTGGCCTGTGTGGTGCTGACCGTAACCAACCGGGCGCTGCTTTCGGTGGGCAGCATCTGGCTGTTGCAGGTGTCGAACAGCTTGTTCCAGCCCTTTCAGGTACAACTGCAAAACCGACAGGTGCAGACCCGCAACCGCGCCACGGCGTTGAGCATCCATGCCATGATTGTGGACGTGGTAGCCATCGGCAGCAACCTGCTGTTTGGGGCGCTGGCCCAGTGGGATTTGCGGCTGGCCTTCGTTTTTGGTGCAGTGGCCTGTTTGACCGCGCTGGGCCTGCTGGGGGTCTGGCGGCAGCGCACCCATCTGGTATAAAAAAGTACACAGCAGAGGCAAAAACGCGCCTCTGCTTTTTCTTGACAGAACGGGTCTATTGTGATAGACTAAAAATGCAGAAAAGCCTAGGCTAAATTAGAAAGGAGGGGTTCCCATGTCTGTACAAGAACCGCTGCGTCTGGCCGAGGGGGAGTATCGATTTGCCTGCTTGGTGTGGGACCACGAGCCGCTGCCCAGCGGCCGGTTGGTCACCTTGGCGGCCGACGCCTTGGGATGGAAAAAGAGCACCACCTACACGGTGTTGAAAAAACTGTGTGAGCGGGGGGTGCTGCAGAACAACGGCGGCACGGTCACCAGTGTGGTGGCCAAGCAGGCCGTCCAATGTGCCGAGAGTGCCGCTGTGGTGGACAAGACCTTTGGCGGCAGCCTGCCGCGGTTTGTGGCGGCGTTTTTAAGCGCCAAGCCCATCAGCGAAGCCGAAGCTGCCGAGATCCGCGCGTTGTTGGATGCCGCTCACGATAAGGAGGGGTGATCTATGCGGGATATTGTGCTGCACTTTTTGCTGCTCAGCCTGTGGGGCGGGGCGGCAACGGTGGGGGCGCTGGCTGTCAGTGCGCTGCTGCGGCGGGTCCACACGCCCAGCCGGCTGCTCTGCTGGCTGTGGTTGGCGGTAGGGCTGCGGTTTGCGCTGCCTTGGGGAATCCCCCTCACGCTGCCCCGCCCCCAAAATCAACAACTGGCCCAAGCGGCCGATACCGTGCAGGCCTTGGCCGATGGCCCGGCGCCGGCCGCGCTGTCGGCGGTCCCGGTGCAGACCGTTGCCGCAGCCCCTGCTGCGCCTTGGTATACCCAGCTGACGGTTTGGCATCTGTTGGCCGGGGTGTGGGCGCTGGGGGTAGCCGTGTTGGTGCTGCGGGCGGTAGCAGGCTATGTCCGGCTGCGGCGTACCGTGGCGCTGGCCTGCAAAACGGCAGACGGCTGTTACAGTGGGGCTTGCGTGCCCGCACCCTTTGCTTATGTGTGATAAAGAAGCAATAGAAGTGCAAAAAATTTTGCCGTTCCT
>NZ_CALADU010000116.1 GCF_937890665.1 uncultured Subdoligranulum sp. | reverse complement strand
GTAAGGGCGTTATAAGTTTTCATATGTACCTCACATTATTGAGACATTAAGGTTTTCAAATATCCCAGTGTACATTCACTAACGTCTACATTTTCTGTGTAGTAGATGCGGTCAAGCCAAGATGTAAAATGCCAGCTGTCGCTTGTAACATCAGAAGACGGAATTGAAAGCAGTGTCATACTTTTTTCAAGGTATTTACATTTGTGATCCTCACTTCCTTTTTCCGGAACATAGGAAAGTCGCCATTGCTGACTACTACCGTAATGCAGACTCAGGAACCCCACAGTAATTGAATCGCCCGTGGTAGTTTTACTTTCGACTACCGCCCCATTTTCTACCAAATCCAGCCGAACTTCGATATGGCTATTATCGACGTCCAGCGTTTTTAATCGGATGAAGCGCTTAATCTCTTTTTTTGTGATTCTTCTTGCGCTACGCGGTGCCTCTCCCATCACATCACCCCCGGTCTAATTTCCCACCGCACAGGAATGTCAGCGGTCGGTTTTTCTTTTACCCATGTGGTTACTGTTCCATTGCCACTGGTGGTGTGTCCATCGTCGATGATAGCAAGCGCCGCAGCCAGTACCTCATCCGTGGAGACAACACCGATGGAAAGGCAGCTTGCCGGCTGCGAGAATACGCTGCTTTCGGTAATCTCCGGGGCGTCCGGGTCATCTGGGACCGGTGTCACCGTTTGTACATAGTTGTAGCCCCGGCCCTTGGCGTCCTCGTCTACCTCAGTCCAACCGTCCAGCAGGTAGGTGGCGGTATACAGGGGGGCACAGGCGGTGATAGCGGCAAAAATGTCCTTGTTTTTTCCCTGCGGGTCGTAATGCTCTTTATCCAGCACCAACTTTTTAAGGGCCTCTACCGCCTCCTCGATGGCTTTGTAGATCGGCTTCTTTACCATATCCGGGTCATACACAGCCATGGTCATATCGCCGCTGCCGATCGCTACCACCTTTTCGTTGATCGCCTCATCTGTCTGCGCTTTGGTATAGGCGCCCACCTGTTCGGCGGTCACAATGTGCGGGTTTTCCCTGTTTTTCTCATGCGCCTGCACATACAGCATCATGGCCACCAGAACCGCCTGTACCGTTTTCGCTGTTTCCCCCGGCAGTCCCTCTGGGACTTTAGCGCCCAGACTTTCTGATGCTGTTTCTGCTTCCAGCTGTTTTGCCAGCTGATTATATTTGGGCGCCAGCAGCTCCTTGGCGGTTTCTTCAAACTTAGCTTTCATTGCATCCGGCGCCAGCCCCGGCTGATCGTCTAGCATCTCTACCCCGACAGCTGCCAGTTCTTCCTCGCTGATCCTCTCAAAAGCCACTTCCTCACCTCCGATAATACCCAGTCTCTACATATTCAATACTGATGTTGTTCAGCCCGAACGGTTCATTCAGCTCCCCGTTCTCCACACGGAACCCTGCCTTGTCTACCTTCTTGATGCTGATTTTCTCCCCCATGGTCTTTGGGTTGTTATCACAGCTGAAAGACAGTTTTCCAAAATCGATGTTCGCAAAATCAAAATACCGCGCGCTGGAAGTATCCTCCCAAAGTTCTTCCCACACGCCGCTCACCCGGGCGAACACCTTTACCCCAGTAGCGGCAGCCGCCGCCAGTTCCACATAAAGCCGGCTGAAATTTTTGGCCCGGTACACATTTTTTCCGGCCACATCCAGCGTGCGCCAGCAGGCATAAATGGGCCTTCCATCGTCGCTGTAGCTCAGTAGATCGCTGGGATCCGTACAGAATTTGTATACCTTCCCGGCAGCATCCCCAAACCACAGCGTTCCTCCCTCCACCCACAGAACCCGCGCCGGTATATCGGTCAGGTAAAACCCGGCATACTGCCGAGTGGCATAGGGGGTGCTGCGGTCCGTCTGGCTCGCCTGCAACCCGTCCAGAATATAGACCTTCCCGTTCACGGCCAGCCAATACATATCCCGGTACACACAGCTGTAGGCATCTTCCAGTCCCTCTTCCTCCAGCAGCTTGCCGTTCAGGTAAAAGCTGCGCAGCTGGCTGTATTTCTCTCCGGTGATGTCCTGCGCCGTTATGGCATAAATCCCCAACGACGTCAGGAACAGCGGCTCGGTCTGCAAATATCCGAAGGTATACCGCCCCACCGCACCTTCTCCCTGCAAGATGTTCACGATGGGGAAGGCCGGCTGGTTATCTACCAGATTTCCTTCCCGCACAATGCAGTTTCGTTGGGCGTCCTGCCCATTTTTATGGGCAGCAAGCCGTGCATTCACCACGCTGTACCCTACAATGGCCGCATCACTCTGCCCCAGCACGCTGTATCCCGTATCGCTCCAGTAGGTCGGATCGTTCTGCCCGCTGTACCAGTCATAGTTTATGAGCGCCGGGTTCCCTGCCAAAAACAACCGGTCGCTGGCTCCGTTCACGCCAAATTGGATCCCCACACAGCATTGGTTGATCCGGTCCGCATAGCCTTCCACCGTGCGGCTTGCCGTGATTTTGATGTTGTCTGTACCGCTCACCGGCGTCTCCCCCGGCTCGTTGGTAAAGGTCACGGTACCGGTTTCCCTGTCCACCGTAAAATCTGTGTTTTCCTCCTTGTCATCCCAACCGCCCTCGCTGTTCATCACCTGTACCATAACGGGGCTTTCATCCAATCCTCCAAAACTCAGCTGAAATTCCTTGGCGTCCTTGTGGTCTGCATCCACCAAAAAATCCTCTTCAAAATTCGGCTGGATCAGGTTCAGACCTTCATAGGCCTGTCCACCGCCATTGGGCTGCCGGCTGATCGTTAGGATCGGCACCTTGCCGTTGGCATCCGCCCGGCTCACCGCCTCCCCGTCATACAGCAGCAGCGCCTTCCCGTCCGCGATCACCAGTTTGCTGTCAAATTCCCAGCTGGCGCTGCGCCCGTCGTTGGCTTCGCCGTATACCTCGGTGCATTCTCCCGCTTCCACACGGTACAGCTTGGTTCCCGCATGGATCAGCGGCGCTTTTCCGTTCAGTTTGTGGAATCCGTTGATTTTCCCCTCCAGCGTATAGACAGTCCTGTACCCCATCCGCTTTCGTACCTTGCCGGGCACATCCCGTATCATATTCTGCGCGTCGGGGCTTCGTCTTGCGTCCACATTGTTTGCCTGATTTGTCAGGTCCACCCCCAAAAAATCCTCAATGCGCACCACGCTCAGGCTCGGCGCGCTGCTGGACGGCATGCTTATTGGTTTATATGCCATGGTCT
Organism: uncultured Subdoligranulum sp.; assembly: GCF_937890665.1. The sequence goes on along the minus strand of NZ_CALADU010000116.1, from coordinate 22,281 downwards.
CACATCCAATCCGGCAGGCTGTTGTCCACCGTCACACTGAACTGTACCCCCTCTGGGTCACTGGCCAGATTTTGCAGCTTTCCCTGATACTGGGCAAAAAAGCTCTGGAAAAACCGTTGGTCATATTCCAGACTGTTGCACTGCGCCGCAATGTAGTAGGCCATGGCCAGCACGGCCCGCTCAGGCAGTTCCAGCAGCGTTTCCTGCGGGGTGGCCGCCGTGATCTCTTCCGGGATCTTCTCATACTCCACCAGCACCGGGTAGCTTTCCGCTTCCAGCACAAGGCCATCCGCACCGGTTCTCGTCTGGTACGGCACGGCGCTTCCACTTTCCGTCCGCACGCTCAGCACCTTGCGCACATCCGCCGGCACAGTCCCGGCTGCTTCTGCGCACCACTGTGCCCGGATCGGGCAATACAGGCTTACTTCCTTCTGCGCTGTGTCCATAAACACCGGTATTTTGGCGGTCAGGTCATTTTTGGGGCTGGACTCATCCAGCAGCTTCAGCACCAGCGTTTTCAGCTGTGCTACAGTCCATTGCTTCTGCATCGTCTTTCCTTCCTATCACAAGACCCCCGGCGTATCCGCCGGGGGTCCCCGTCAAACCGGCAGTTCGAATGCCTGTACTTTGGTGGTGGCCGCGCCGGTAAGATGCACATACCCCTTGTATTCGCCGCTCACCAACTTGAACTTTCCGCTTTCCAGCGTCAAGGCCGCCGGTTTGTTTGCCGTCAGGCTCACCGTCTGGTCGGCAACCCCCTGCAGGCCATTGCCCATCTTCACGGTCACCGTATCCTCAGACGAGCCCGTCAACAACAGCACGATGTTGTCATCCTTGCCGGTATACTCCACATAGATACCGTCGCTGGCATCCATGGCCGTCCCGTCCTTCAGGGTCAGGCCGGTATTCAGGTCCATTTTCTCAGGCGTGATTTTCACGATCGACATATCAGGTTCCCTCCTTCACGTTCAGCACGATCATCTCTTTGGGCCGCACGATCTTGGTACCGTACAGCACAAATCCCTTCACCGCGTCGGCAAACCGTTTTTCCGGTCGGTAGGGCTCCACATGGGTCAACGGGTTGGCAAACGCTACGGCCCGCTGGGTGCGCAGCATGATGTCATGGCCGTTGTCGCTGTTTCTGTGGCAGTTGTTGCTCATCTTCACGATCACGTTGTCATACTGCCCCACACGCCCGTTCTTCAGCATGGCGCTGTTGTTGGTGTCCAGCTGCACATAAGCCTGCCGCAGAATAGTCTTGAACCAGGGCGGCACCGTAATCACGATCTTGGTCTCCGGCTTCACATCGTTCTCCATCAGCTTCTGCACGCCAAGGTCGATCTGCTTCAGGATGTTGTCCACCGTAATCGCGGTGGTGGTCTTGTACAGTTTCGGCGCGTCGGCGCTGCCGGCCAGTGCCGCAATGTCCTCGTCCATGGCGTTGGCGGTTCCCTCGCTGCTCTCGGCGCTCAGGGCATCCATCAGGCCACCAACCGCCTGCCGCCGGTCGATGTCATCCACCAGATAATTGAAATAGGCCACACGGTTGATGACCATATCCACGCTGGTGTCCTCCACCGCTTCCGGGTCCTTCAGCACGATGCTTCCGCCCACCTGCTTGGTGATGGTCGGCTTGCCCACGCCCAGCACCTTCACGGTGTCTCCCATCTGGCGTACGTCGCCCTCATACTGCCGGTTGCAGTCCTCGGCAAACACCATGGCCCGCTCCAGTTCCCGGTTGATCTGCTCGGCCCAGATCTTGGGCACAAAATTGTTGTAACTCATTGTTCACTCTCCTCATTTCCACTGTGCCATGCTCCGGCGGATATCGTCGTAATTTTCTTCGATCTGCCGGTCCGTCATGGCTTCCACCTGTTCTTTCGTGTAAAATGCTCCCTGCTTGGCAGCGCCGGAATGGATTTTTCCCGTACTGGGCGGCTTTGGCGCCGTGCGGTTCCGCTTGGCCCGTACCGCTTCATAGGCAGTGACCGCGTCCACCTGACCGGTAGCCATCATGATCATGTACTCATCCCCCAGCTCGGTCACGCTTTTTGCCTTCTCATCGGGGTACATCTTGCGGATGGCTGCCATGTCCTGCGCAAAGACCTGCTGCTGCATTTCCCGTGCTTGCTGTTGGCGCATCTCTTCGGCCTGCTGTACCATCCGGCGGTATTCCGGGTCAGTCTGGCGTATGGTATCCCGCACGCCGTCCACCAGTTTCTGGGCCGTTTCCGGCTCAACACCGGCTTTCTGTGCCTGAGCCATAATGGCGGCATTCTGTTTCCATCGCCCCCACGCCTCCTCGCTGGCAAATGGCTGGTTTGTCTCGGGGTCCATCAGGCCCGCCGCAAACTCGTCAAAATACCGCTTCCGCTGCCGCTGTTCCGCCTCCCGGCGCCGCCGGGCGTTCTCGGCGTTCTGCTGGTTTTTCCAAACCGGTTCCTGCCGTGCAGGCTGGGCGTCTGCGTCCGGCGGGGCCTGTTCTCGGCCACCGCCATCCGCCTCAGTCTCCCGGCCTGTCCCTGCCTCCATGCCCTCGTTCCCAGACAGTTCCCGTTCTTCCACAGTTTCCTGTCCCTGTACATTCTGTTCCAGTTCCATCTCTGCCTCCATTTTTTCCCGTTGGTGGGTATTCGGTTTTTTCGCGTCCGCCGCGTAGTTTGGCGCAGGTCGCCGCCCTCGGGTGTTTCCCCGTCCCGCCGGGTCTATGCAAACCGGCTTTCGCCGGAGCTGCCTATTTCAGTTCCACACGCTGCTGCGCCTGTACCTTTCCGTACTCGCTGCACTGTCTGGCCCGGCAGGCAAGGTCCAGCACCCGGTACACTCTGGTCACCGTGTCAGGGCTCTTGTCCCCTTCTACCTCAATGCGTGTCGCCACAATGCCCATCTCACACCGGCATACTCTGCACTGCATTTCCTGTGCCTCCTGTCCCTGCCATTTCCGGCGTCATCCCGCCGGGCACAGCGCCCGCAGGGACGGTCTGCCCGGGCATACCGCTCATGCCGCCCATGGCCTGCTGCTGCGCGGCCAACGCCGCCTGCATCGCCTTTCGTTCCTCCAATATCTTGCGGAACTTGGCCGCAGGCACCGGGCTGTTGGCATCCAATACGCTCACCCATTCTTCAAACGTGATATGCCCGCCGCCCAGAGCGTTGTCAAGGCTGGTCTGCATGCTCAGCACGCTGTAGGGGTCCGCCGGGCTCACATCGATCTTGATCTGCATATCCAGCGCCGCCAGTGCCTGCGGGGTAATGATCGCCCGCATCAGCTTTTCCCCGCCCGCCGGGTCTTTGTATGCAAAGGTCAGCCCCTGCGGGCTGTAGGCGCACCACAGTTTGTACCAGATCATAGCGACCTGCTCCACAAAACTCTTGTAGGCCGCTGCCTGATCATTCAAGACCATCGCCGCCTGATCCCGCGCCGCTTTAATGGCTTCGCCGCTTGTTTTGGTCACATCCACCTGTCCGGTGGCATTGTCTCCCGCACCTTCCAGTTCCCGCGTCACGGCGATCAATTCCTGCTGCAATACTGCGCCCTCGCCGCTGGTGGTCTTGGGTTCCAGATACTGCACGGCGTTCTGGACCGGTACCCCCGACAGGTTTCTCGCCCGTACCGTAGCGCCCACCTTTTGCAGCGCCGCCGGGTTGTCGATCTTCTCGGCGTCATATACGGCGGTGGGATACCCGTACCGCTTCACGATCAAACTGCGCCGTGCCAGCGTCTTGTTGATTTCGATCTGGTTGGGGATCAGCATCTCGCACTCGCTCACCCCTCTGGCAGAGTTGGGCATATCCTCCCACCGCATCTGCGCAATAGGGTACACGTCTAATCCCTGCACCTCCTGCATCGGCTGATAGATCACCTGCTCAGTGCTGCGCCCAAACCGCAGTACCTTCTGTACCGCGCCCGTCTCGTCCGGCTCCCCGTCCACCAACGTAAAATAGACCAGCGCCGTGCACTTTCCATCCCCCTGCTTGATCTCGTCGCTTTCATCGTTGTTCAGTCTGGTGTCTGTCTCCGCATCCGATACGATCAGCTCGATTTCCTCTTCGCTAATACCGTTTTCCCGGGCCTGTCGGCGCACTTCCTCTACCGGTATCCGCTCCGCCAGTATGATCCACGCCTGCGCCTGCAGGTCCTGTTCCTGCTCATCTGCCAGATACACAGCGCTGCGGTCCACCATCCGCATCTCCAGTTTTGGGGTGCGGTCCTGTACCACCGCCTCGCTTTCCGGCCGGGCGTCAAAGGCATATACATAGCTGTCTCCGGTAATGGCCGCTGCTTTAATGACCTTCCACTTCATTTCGTCCATGCGGGTCTGTTCCCATACCTGCTTGGCAAATTCGCTCAGCTCATTGCAGATCTCCTGCAGCAGCGTATTCTCGGTCATAGCGCTGTATACAATGCTGGTATCCGTGGTGGCCACCATGGCGATCTTGTATTTCAAGATCGGCTTTATGATATTCTCCATGGGCAGTTCCTGTCCGCCCTGACTCATGCCCCACCACTGGTCTCCGCTGTAAAAATGCCAGCAGCGCTCATCCCTCCGATACAGGTTTTTCCCACGGTGGTGCTCCACTCCGGCGCGGTATTTTCGCCAGATGTCCGTCACCTGCTTTTCCTGCGTCTTTTCCGTCATACCTTCCACCCGTCATACTCGTCGATTTTGCGCAGCTGCTTCTGCAGTTCCTCGTCCTGCCCGGCGTCCTGCGCCAAAACCGGCGCAGCTTCCTTCTTTTCAGGCCGCGGTATTGCTGCCGGTTCCGGCGCCTGCCCGGCGCCCATCCGCATGCCATCCCGCACGCCCAACCGCCAGCAGACTACCATGCAAACTGCCAATACCGTTACGACCACGTCATACCACATAGACATCCTCCCCCAATCCCAGAATTTCGTCTGCACTTGACTGCAAACGTGCATCATAAAACACTTCCACGCCGCGCATCTTCTCCGGCGGCTCCGGCTCTGTCGGGCTGGACCTGTATACACAAAAGCCCCGCAGCGCATCCGGTGCGTGTGTCAGCTCGTGGGGTTCTGTAGCCACATCTTCCGGCTTTTTCTCGTCAAACTGTACGGCCGGCAGCGTGCGGATCAGGTTTGTGCAGGTGGCAAAAATGCGCAGCCTCGGCACGTTCTGACCGTGCTCATCCACTTTGTCCGCCAGCCACTCCCGTACCGCACGCCATCCGCCAATCCTGTCATTGCTGGTCTTGGTCAGTACCATACCGGCCTCCGCGAAAAGTTCTGCGGTGCTGCGCCCGCTGTCCCGGTTCCGGTTCCATAGGTCCGGCGGCGCCAGCCACACCTCAATGCGCTCACCCGGCGGCATACATTCACGCACCCGCCGGGCGGCGGCGCTCACGATGTGCCCGCGCCCGTCAGCCCCCTTACCGTTGTCCCTGCCCTCATACAGTTCCCGGTATACGTATCCCTTTCCCTCCTCATCTACCGCAATCCAGTAGGCCGCCAGCATGTCCAGACCGTAATCTATCGTCACATACCGCCGCCACCGCGACGGCAGCGCAAAAGGTTGTATCACATGCTTTTCCCGCCGGAACTCCGCAAAGTACTGCCCGTCAAACAGGTCCCACTCCCCTTCCAGCCAGCCTTTGCGCAGCTTTTCCGGCAGGTTTTCCAGCTGGTGCAGATACTCCGGGCTTTTCTCCATCAGTGCCCTGTTGTCATAGACCAGCGCCTGAATGAACCGGTACTCTTCCGGCCTCTCGCCTTTTTCATAGTCTCGGTCGATGAACAGCCGCTTTACCCAAGTATGCCCCACCCCGCCGGGGTTGCAGGTCAGGTACATCCGCTTCGGGAAGTCATTCACGCCGCGCAGACAGGCCGTCAAAATCAAAAACCACTCGTAGGGCCACTGGGTCGCCTCGTCGATAAAAATCACGTCATACTCGGCGCCCTGATACCGGCCAAGATCTGCCTCATTGTCGCAGTACCCCAGCATCAGCAGGCTTCCGTTGCCATAAACAAATTCTTTTTCTGTCTCCCGGTACCGCACCTGCTTGGCCCGCATCAGCTCCGCCAGTTCCCCCCGCATGGGCTTCACATAGGTTTCTGTCAGTTCCGGGTAGGTGCGCCGCAAGATCAGCACCCGGATACCCGGGTACCGCAGCGCCAGCAGCACGCTCTTGCGCCGCATGGCCCAGCTTTTCCCGCCGCCGCGGGCGCCGCCATACCCGATATACTTTTCCCTCGCCGCAAAAAACAGCTTTTGTTTCGGGTTTGGCGGCTCGATCTTCAGCGTTACCCCAATCTATTCACCCCATCATGTCCTGTGCCTCGTCATCGGTCACGCCGCACACTTCCACCTTCAGTGCAGCCTGCGCCTCGGCATCATCCCCCAGCAGGTCCGCCGCGCGCCCGGTCACACTCACCAACGTGCGGGCAAAGTTGGCCGCGCCAAAATCGCTCATCGGCCGGTGCCTGTCCATCAGCTTCAGCAGCATATCGCGCTCTCCCGGCACTTCCGGCTCCACCTTTCGCACCGGTCCCAGTTCTTTGCAGTCCGGGTCCTCCGGCCCTTCATAGCCGATCAGCCCATCCAGTTCATCCAACCGGTTTTGGCAATATTCGGTGATCTGCGCGTCATTCAAGTTCCGTTCCAATCTCCGGCGCATGTACTCTACCGTGCAGTTCGCCGCCGCGCTGGCTTTCCGCGCCAGCGCCCGCAGTTCGGTTTCTCTGGCTTTCTCAAACAGGCTCTTTTGCTCTTCCGGCTTTTTCCGTTCCGCCTGCTTCATCCAGGTCCGCAAGGTGCTCTCCGGCACATTGTACCGCCGGGCCACGTCGCTCAGGTTGTTGTGTACCAGCAAGTCGCACATGGCCGCCGTCCGTATATCCTCCGGCCATTTCTTTCCCCGCCGGGTCCCCTTTACCGTGTTGTCGTGGTAGATCACCCTCGCCGCCTCCCTTCCGGCTCTCTTTTCATCATAGTGATTTTTCCCTCCATTTCAAGAAGGGCATAATTCAACTTTTTTTCGTCATATTGCACAAATTTTCCTTTTTTGTTTTCTCTCGCTCCCCGCCGGAGCGTCCGCTGCTCTAAGGTACCCGCGCGCGGATGGTATTTTGTATCCGATCAGATTTTTTCTATTTACCGGCGAACTTTCGCAAAAAACAAAACGTGCCCCCAACCACCCGGCAATCCCGGACCGTTGGGGGCCTCGCGCTTCCTATCTATCTCTTGTATTTCTGCACAAACTGTCCGTAACTCAGCGGCGGCAGCCCCTGCTTTCTCCGTTCCTCGTTCTCCAGTTCGATCTCATGTACCATCCTGCCCACAGGATCCTTCATCAGCGCCTCCATGGTGCCGCGCGGCACCTTTCTGCCCCCTGCCGGTTTCTCCACGGGTAGACGCTCCACACAGACCTGCGGCATGGCATCCTTCCCTTGCCAGCCTTCCGCTTCTGCGCCATGCTGACGCCGCGGCCCGCTTGTACGCAGCGCGCCGCTTCCTGCTCTTGCTGACCTCAATTTCTCCTGCTCCTCCTGCTTTCGCTTCTTCAACACTTTCCGGTAGCACGGCGGGCACAGTGGGTTGGGTCTTCCACCTCGGTATGTGTATTCCCGGCCGCACGCCCGGCAGTATAGGGTATCTCCCCGCTTCATCTCCGCCTCCTTGTCCCGTCAAGCCCACGTTGGCGCACATCCCGCCGTATCTTTCTTCCCCGCATCACGTCCGCTTCCTGCAACGCTGCACGGGCGGCCCTTCGGCATATTCCTCTTCCTTCCACGCCCGAAAGTCCCGGTATTTCTCACACCACACATGGCAGTCCGCTGCCCGCTTCGGGCAATCTTTCCGGCACGGGTTCACTCTCTGCTCCATGGGCTCTTGCTCCTCCACATCCGCAGGCGAATATAGTACGCCCCTTCGATCTCGTTAAATTCCACGTTTGCCTCTTCCACCTGCCAGCTTGGGTACTTTTTCTCCCAAAAGGCCCTGTCGTAGGCATCCCCATTCGTGCACCACCGCAATACCTGCCGCTTGGTGTATCGGTCATCGTTGATTTTCAGCACCGGCTTTTTCAGCCCCAAGCTCTGGTGCCAGCGCTTTTTGTGTTTCGGCGCTTTCAGCATGTACATAGCCCGCTCGATCAGGCTCCCGCGCACCGGCTGGGCACGCCGGGTGTTCACCCGACCAAGACTGTGCCGTTTCCGGCCGCGGCCGGCGCTCCACAGGTCCTCCACCTCGTCCCGGGTCAGTCCCGGCGCATACAGGATGATGTGGTGGTGCAGCCGGTGGTTTTCCTCCCCGGTTCCTTCCTCGCCGCCTTCTGTCACTGCCACATAGGCCGGCTTCGGCAATTTCCGTTTTGCGCTCAGATAGCATACCCTCCGCAGGAAGTTCCCCATATTTCTGTCTGCACGCTCAAAGTTCTCCGGTTCTTCCCCGCCCACATAAGTCAAGTCCACCAGCAGCACCCCCTTGCGCACAAAATTGGCGTTCACCAGCTGTACAAAATGCCGCTCGGCAGCCCGCTGGTTGGCCCGCTTCTGCTTCTCGGTGCTTTCTCTCCCTTGGGGTGCTCCTGCCTTGCTTTCTTTGCGCAAGGGGATTAGATCTACCTCCTGATATACGGGGCTGCATACGATCTTCTTTTCCCGGACACTTCCCCGCATTTCTGTCTCCTTTCGTCGAGATGTTACTACCCCATACAAGGCCGCCCGGCAGGTCCCTGCCTGCCGCTGCGTTCCCTTATTTATAAAGCATCCAGCTTTTGTCCGGTTTCTTTTCTTCTGCCCGCTCCCTGCAAAATGTGATCGGGCAGGCCTTGGCCAACTTATCTCTCATCAGGCAGCTGCACAATCTTGTGCAGCCATTGCAGCAGCAATGGTCAAATCGTGCGTCATGGCATCGGTGTTCCATGGGGCATGCCCTCCAAGCTTTCTTCCGTTCTGCGCAGCCTTGCCGTTCATCCCTCCACCTTGATGTATCTGCACCAGTGCCCTTTTCGTCTTGCATGGCACATGATGGAGCTGATCGTGTTTGGATTTTTTCCGAGCATTTTTGCAAGTTCGTTTATGGTATCCGCAACGGCAAGAGGCAGCTCATATTTATCATGAGAGATCAACATGTACATTGTCATCACTTCCTTTCGATCACCGCCACGATCCGGCTCACGCTGCGCAGCACCGCGCAGCCGCGGGTTGCGCAGGCATTTTCAAATCCGCACCCCTGACAGGCGCTCGGTCTTCCCTCTGCGGCCAATCTATGCAGCTGGCGGGCGGTACCGGGCGGCGGATTATCATAGGGGATACTGGTGCAGCGTTTGGCGTCAAATTTCAGGTTTCGCAATTCATATCCTCCTGTTGTGCATGTTCGTGCTCCATGGGAATTGGCTGTTCCGGCAAAGAATCCGCCGGGTGAGGAAGTCTGGAAGAGGGAATTTTGGGTTTCGTTTTCAGCAGATTTACCAGCAGAAGGAGGCCAAAAAAGGATAAAACGATATCGATTGTCATTCCGCCACTTCTTCCATGCTGATTTGTCCCATAACCTGTCCCGGTTTGTTTTCCCATTCCACGCCTATGTAATCCAGCACGCGCCCCCATCCATACCAGTTCCCGTCGGCGTCTTTACAGACGCGGTGCATCCAAAAATCCCACTCTTTTGGGTTGGATTCACGAAGCCGGTCAAAGCGGTGTGGCCGTTTCTCAAGGTGGATGCCGAATCCGCACATGGTGCAGCCGGTACGCTGTGCACCCGTTGTTCGCAAGGTGCCGTCAGGTCCCTTTACGACCTCCCCGTATTCCTCTGGAACTGGTACATGAAGGTCCAGCACCAGCTGAAGCAGGTCTTGACGTGAAAAAATCGCGAACGGCGCACTGCGCGTTGTGGATTTTCCAAAGTAGTTGCAGCCATGCATCATCAGGCTTTTTTGTCGGCGGCCGCCCTCGCTGGCCATGAGCCCCAAGTATGGCACGCTGTTGTGTGCTTTGGCCCAGTCATCGCAAGGCTTTTCTTTCAGGTAATAGCAGCAGCGTTCGCTGACCTTAAACGTGGCGGCCGCATATCCGCAGGCGGCTCCTTCCGGGTCTGCGCCGCCGAACTTATGCAGCCACCGACTGCTGAGCTGCATCCGGCTCTCTGTCTGGAAGCCGCCGTATTCTCCTGTCTCACCGGTGAGGATTGCATGACGCACCGTAGCGTTCTTCTCGGTTGGGTTCTGCAGCAGGCTGATTTTCCCGGCAATCTCCTTAGAGAGCACCGGCCAGCCGAACTTTTCAATGACCTTTGTTTTCGGCAAAAGTGGCTTCAGGAAGTACATCCTTGGAAGCGTGGGACAACGGTTCAGAAGTTCCTGTTCCCGCGCTCGCTCTTCTGGATCCTGCAGGGCATCTATTTCCCGCTGCGGCAGGGCCTAGCTTCATTTGGCCGTCAGGCTCAAACTCTGCCGGGCGGGTCGCGCTTTTGAGTTGGCGATACCGGATGTCCAGCGGCGGCAGGCTGTACCCGTCGTCCGAGAAGCCAAGGTCAGACGGCTTCTGCAGGAACAGTCCCCAAGAGGCACACCAGATCCAGAACTCGCTCTCCCTTCCGGGGTACAGCGTCAGGTTATTGGCCTTGGTGGAATCCCGCTTGAAAAAACGGGTCAGTGCCTGACCTGTGTCCATGACTTCTAGAAAGCCGGCATAGTGGATCAGCTCCTTGTACCGGTTGGGGCTTGGCGTCGCGGTGTTGGTCAGCTTGTAGCGCACGCCCTTGAACTTGATCATGAACTCCTGATAGGTTTTACTGCCGAAACTGCGCAGCGTGGCGGCTTCGTCGAGGCTCACGGCGGTAAAGTAATGCGGGTCAATATCGCCGTCCCGCACCCGTTCGTAGTTGGTCAGGATGATGGGCGCGGTGCTGGCCATGACTTCGGCCATTGTGCGGCAGTAGGGCGGCGGCTCCATGCCCAGAATGTGCTCGGCATCGGCCCTGAACTCCGGCATGACGTTCAGCGGCATGACGATGAGTGCCCGACCGCCCTCGTGCTTCTGCAAAATGCGGCACCATTCCAGCTGCATGACGGTCTTTCCTAGGCCGAATCTGGCGAAGATCCCGCGCCGCCCGCCGCGCAGCGCCCACAGGACGCTGACACGCTGGTGCGGCTTCAGGGCGGGGTTTAATTCGTCCTCTCGCACCTCGATGCCAGAAAGCGGGGCGATGTCGATCTTATTTTCTAGAAACTCCCGGTAGGTCATGCCCTTTGACCTTCTTTCTTGCCGGTTTTATGGGTGTGACGGCGGGCCTTGCTGCAATTCATAGCGAATCTTCTCCTTTTTCATGACGCCACGAAAATGGTGGCGTCAACAAAAATGTTTCAATCCCTGCCGGCATATACAACCACGCGGCACTCTCATGCCTAGGTCATACAGCTGGAAAGGCTCTCCCAGACGGCAGGGACACCAGATTTCCGAATCAAAGGGCACGGCGCTTACTCGCTTTCTATGTACTCGGTAAATTCTCGGATTTCATCCCCAATTTGGTATCAGATCTTGTAGCAGATGTTTTCCCACTTCTTGTACGCATCAAAGTACAGCTCGTGCTTGTCCCCGTTGTAGGTGAGTTCGTAATACATCCCATCGCTCACCGGTGTGGAGAGCATGGCCTTGTGGTTCTGCAGCGTTTTGCAGTGCCAGACTACGAACACGTCCTCGGCCCGCATCGGCGACGTGCTGTCAGTCTTTTCCTTCTTGGCATTGAAATACTGTGCCACCTTCTCCTTGCACAGCTTTATAAACTCCTTGCTTCCCATGGTGTCCTCCTTACAGTTCGATGTTTTCAATCACGGCACGCAGTTCCAGAACGTGCAGGTACTTCCCCATGCAGGCCTGCTGCTCCCGCAGCAATCTTTCCGGTGAACCATCCAGCGTTTCCTCACGCATCAGCTTTACTTGTTCATTCTTGATTCGCTCAGCCTTCATTCTGGTTGTTAGCTTTTTCAGCCGCTCGTACCGGATCTTAGTCTGCCAGTATTCCGCCTTGAATCGGTCTTTGTAGTCCGTGCTCTCCATCAGGCGCACTGTATCCATCAGTTCCATCTTCATTTCTTCCTCGAGTTGAATCATTTGGGGGTATACGTTCCTCAGACCACATTCGCATTCCCATGTTGCTCTCACATTCGCATAGTCCCCGATCAGTTCCGGTCTTGATAGCTTGATGACTTTCCCGCATCGCAAACAGATGCCTTCATTCACTTTTACAACTTCACGCTTCAACTTCACCCACCTGTTCCTTCCTCAGTCTCCGCCAACTCTGCGGTGGGCAGCTTACGCCTACATCCCGCAGCAGCATCGGCTTTTCAAAGGTCACAGGGGACTCCACGCTCCAAGCGTAGATTTTCCCGCCGGGGGAGGTCGCACTGCTTTCGGCGCAGGGGCTCCGCTGCGGCCGCTCTGCGTATGCCAACAGCTCCTCTCGGTTCAGGCAGGCACGCCGACATACCTCACGCACCTCCCTCATTGTCACCGGGCGAATGTACCTGCATACAAAGCTGCCAACAATGACACCCCGCCCGCCTTCCCGTTTGCTCTCGTAGAGCAGGACAGTGATCTCACAGTCTTCACGCATCCCCTTGGGGGCCGTTTTGCGGATCTCCAGTGTTTTCTTTCCGGACAGGATCAGCGCCGCATACCGGGCGCGGATACTCATCAGTAGGTACTCCATCTTTCTGATCTCCTTTCGTTTCAATTTTCAGCATCAGTGTGGGTTCCTGTTCCTCCTCGGCCATACGTGCTGCATTACGTCGCTCCACGTCCCGGCCGCTCATCCAAGCGGCCCACAGTCCCAGAGCTTCCACCACTGCAATGACCAGATAATAGATCCACATTGGTCTCACGTCCTTATAAAAAATATGGCGGCGGGTGCCGGGTCCGGCCCGGCTCTCTGCTTGCACGGCTGCACAAACCACCCGCCATATATGCGGGGCGGCGTTGATGCTTGCGCCACCCCGCACCTGTCTTTACTTTCGTCCGCCTTCCAGTGGCCGGAACCTGTTTTCCTGATGTACCATGTCTCCATCTGTACCCAGTTTCAGCCGTTCCGGCAGCCCCTCTTGAATTGTCCGGCGGAAAGCCCGCGGGTCAGGGTTTGGCCGGTACTCCGGGCATCCGCTGTCCAACCCGTTGCACGCCCGGCATTTCTCCCGCGTTATTTTGAATACGTCAACACACTGCTGCATCATTTCCTCCGGTGGGCACGCTCCGCGCACCTCTTGCACTGTGCACAAGCCAGCGCTGCATCTTATCCCGCGTCATGGCCCTGCTCCTCCGGCAACAGACCGCCGGCAGCTCCGTTTGCAGCCAGCACCGCCACAGTACTGCACACCGCGGTCTGCCAGATATAACCATGCGCGGCCGCGTCGATCAGTACCACCGCCGCCACAGCCGCGGCCACCAACACCAGCTTGCACACTGCCTTTTTCAGCTTCCGCATTTCATCTACCCGCCTTTGCTATTTTCTCGATCTCTTTGGCAATCATCGCCTTGAACCGGGCAAAGGTCACCAACCTTCCCATCTGTAAACCGTATTCCTCCCGAATCATGGCCAGCGCCCGCTCATACAGCACCATCTTGTCCGCCAGAGTCACACTCTCTGCAGCCATGCCCAGCATCAGGGCCAGTGCCGCGTCCTCCCGCTGCAAGGCACGCAGCAGCGCATCCCGTTGGCGCTCCGGCACATCCTCCGCATCCCGGCATCCCGGTTCATACTCCTGCAGCGTCACCTCCCGGCCTCGCCGCCTTCCAATCCGCGCCAATACCGCGTTCACCTCGTCCCGGTAGCTCATGCCTCCAGCACCTCATAGGTAAAGCGGCCTTTTCCGCTGTTGCGCCACTGGCTCAGTCCACGCAGTTTACCGTAGTCCAGACACTCCACCACGCAGTCTTCCAGCGCCGGGTCCAGACAGGTAACCTCAAATTCCAAGCTGCTCCCCTCCGGCACGGTCTCGCTTTTAGCAAGGCTCACCCGTTCGCCTTGCGGTGTGCTCGCCCGCAGTGGTCGCTCGCAGGTATCCATTCGCAGCCCGTGCAGCTCAATGGGGATCTGCCGCGGGCTGATAAAGATCAGCCCGTCAATCACCTTCTTGTAGGCTTTCACCCCTGCACAGGCCTTGCCTCCTGCATACCCCGCCTTCCCCGCCCTTGTCAGCATCTGCCAGGCATCCTTCAAAAAGCCTTTGATCTGGTAGTCCCAGTACATGGGCCGCCCGTCTGCCAACCGGGGGAACACCGTCATCCGTTCATCTGCCACAGCATTCACGCCCCGTGCGGCCACCTCTTCCTCGGTTTTCATCGCGTCGGGCGCCTTGCTGGCTATGTACTCCCGCAGCAGATCCTCCTTGGCCGGGGTACTCCCCAGCGCCTCCTCAAAAAATGTAATCCGAATTTTCACTTTGCGGCCTCCTTTTCTTGTCTCATCATTTCCAACGCGCGGCAAATCTCCTCCACCGCACTTCTTTCCCGTGCTGCTCCTATTCATACCGTTTCTAATCTATTCCCGGGCGCATCCTGTCGGTTCATATCATTGCCTCTGCAAGCCTTTTCTTTTCCGGAACGGTGCAACCCATATCTTTTCCCTGGCCCATCGAAACCGCGCCTTCCCATTCTTTTTCTCAGCTGCGCTGTACACTTCCACCACGTTTCAATTCCACGCATTTCCACAGCAGCACCCTTCCGCGCCAAGCCTTCACTATCCAGTTCACTTCGCTTCTATGCCGTTTCACCGCCATACTATACAATCCAAAGCCAACGCTTTTCGCCACTCATGCCTTCCGGCAACTGGCCCAGTGTGGCCGGTACCCCACACCGTCACCCTGACCGCTTTCCATCCAGTACCCGCGCACCAGTTCCCCGTCAGGCTTCATAATGTTTTCCGGCCCGCCGGGTACAACCCGGTACGACATCGCCTGAGCATCGCAAGGCATGGCCTTTCCCGCCTTTGTTCGTATAAAGGTGATTGCTGCGCCACACCGGTTGCAGTTCCGCACGATCATCCGTCCCATCCCCCCTTCAAATGGGGCCTGGGTCGGTATGCCGGCGCCGCCGCACGGGCGTTGCTGGCTTCCCTTTTCGACCGGTCCCTGTGTTCGCTTGCTCAAACTGCCGAAGCCCCTCCTCGGTCACCACCCGGCTGCGCTCCCCCAACCGTATGGTCTCTCCAAACGCGCCCGCAGCAATCAAACGGTTAATGGTGCTTCTGCTTTTCCCGTACCGCTTGATCAGGTCATCCACCGTGTAGGTGGCTTTTTGCCCCTGCAGCCGCTCCACCACCTTCTCGGCCACCACGTCAGCGATCCTCTCCAGCAGTTCTTCCATGCCGTCCATTGTCTTCTCCTTTCCGTAGTGGGTACCGGTCTCCTTCCGCTAAAACAGGCCCCTGTCCTCCAGATTTCTGGCAAAACCTTCCCGTTCCCCTACCTTTACCTCGATTCCGCCGTCTTCCGCCGGCAGCACGTCCCGACCTTTCCACAGATACATACCGTTGCAGATCACATCCATCATGCTCCACTCGCAGCTGACCATGTCCATGGGCCCAACGCCAAAGTCTCTCCCGCTGAACAATCCTCTGGCGGCCAACAATGCCGTCAGTTGGCTCTCACTGTAGCACTCCTTTTTCAGCCGGGATACAATATCGCCGAATGCCACCCCCTCTTCGTCCACAGCTTCCGTTGCCAGCCGATACAGGTCATCATCGGCGGCCAGTATGTACAGCGCCGCCTTGTAACCGCCATCCCGGCGCCGTGCAGACTGGGCATCTCCTCCAGTCACCTTGTCCATCAATGCACTGTAGCGCTCCCAGTGTCTTTTCTTTTCGATCATGTGGAACTCCTTTCCTTTATTTGCCAAACATCCCCTGCAATGCTATAATTCAGGCAATGAAAGGTGGCACTCTCTATGTCTGTAAATTCCTCTTGCAGTCTCGCTATTTTGGAGGCATTCTCCTCTGCACTTCCACTTTCTTTCACGAAGCGCCGCGCTGTAAAGGCAATCGAAGTTTTAAAATCGGAATCGCTTTCCCAGTTCAGTGAAGAAGAGAAAGAACTTTCCTACCGTTACCTCCTCTCTAAAAATCTTCTGGAACTTCAATACCCTCAAAAAGTACCTCGCATGAAAGGCTTTCCTTCCGTTCCAACGCCATCCAAGCGTGAATATCTTTCCGGCCCTACTAAACACCATAAGGTCCTTCAACTCACACCTGCAGGTCGTGATCTGCTGGAAGTGCAAAACGGACTTATCTCCAAAGGCCGTCACTTCGTCTGCACACACTTTGGTGATATCTGCGACCTAATCTCTGCCGGATGCAGTGTTCTCGATATCGTCACCCGCTTTGGCGGGTAAGCCTCTGGCTTGTCTATCCGCATACCGCAGATTATGGATTTCCTCTATTACCCCTAGCGCCTGCAGCACCACGGTCAAATCGACAGGATCGATGCTAAGCCCCTGTTCGCAGGGGCTTTTATCATTTCCCTCTGCAAATTGGGCCAGCTTTTGAGCAATGGCGGTTTCCGTTCTCAGCAGCGCATTCAGGCAATCCTGGCTCATTTCCACCGCTTTTGCATGCCAAATGCCTTTTTTGTTCATTCCGTTCATCACCTCCTCCGGCCCCGCCGGGGGTCGCTTTGTTGGCTTCTTCCTGCCTTCGTGTTATAATCTGGTAAAAATGCAAAGGACTGAAATTGCATGTTGTTCCCGCATCTGGAAGAATACGAACTGCTTACGCTAAAATGGTTCTCCTGCCACAAAGTTCCCATCTCAAATTCTCAGCAGCATATCCCAAGCCATTTTCTTAAGTCCTCGCTTGAGCTTATCTATTCTGGCTTTCTTATTGAGGAAAACGGTTTCTACTCCCTAAGCCCCACGGCACTTGACCAGCTAAAGCATGCCGATATCCTACAGCGCAAGCATGATCTCTACAACTTCCTCATGGGCGTTGTTTCCGGCATTGCAGCCACACTGTTTTTGGATTGTTTTCTTCCGTACCTGCTTTCGCTTTTCATCTGGTAATGGTTCCTGTGCAGGCGTATTCAGCTGCAAATATCACAATTTTCGCAATCACCGCGCCCGCAATCCCTCCCAGCACGGCAAATTTGTATTCCCGCACCAGTTTCGCAGTCTCCTTCAGGTTCCATGTCAGGTCCTCCCATAGCTTCCGCAAAGGCTTTCACCTCCTCCGGCCCCGATGGGGGCTGCTCTGTTGCCGCTCCTTTCCCGCCGTGCTATAATTCACGCAGGAAAGGAGGTGTCTAAATGGGTATATTCAACAAAACTTGTCCCATATCCGGCAATAAATGCAATCCAGAGTGCGCCTGGTGCCGCCTCATCGGCCCCAATACCTATGACTGCTTGATTGCACTGATTGCAAAAGGTCAAAAACCGTTATGATGGGTTTGTAAACTCTTTATCAACCGCACATATCCCTCGCCCGAATAGTTGTTCAGCCGTACCTCCAATACAGCTGCATGGCTGTTCGGGCTCTTTTTCTGTTCAAATATCGTATTTCCGTCCACGATCACGGTTTCCAGCCGCTCCTCTGCGTCTAACTGGATTTGTATGTTTTTCACTGTCCACCACCTTTCCCAGCCCCGCCGGGGCTTTCTTCCGTTGGCTTCTTCCTGACCCTGTGCTATAATCTGATAAAAATGCAAAGGTCGTGTTCTTTATGGAAGTCTTTCTTACAAAAAACGAGCAAAAAATTCTCAGCCTATTATCGGAAACTCCATATACACAATCCGAACTCCGCGAAAAGCTTTCATTTAAAGAGCCTTGGCGCATCCCATACTACTTGGAGCACCTCGAAGACGAGTATGATCTCATTGAAGAGTTAACAGCATCTGAACTGGATGCTCTCCTGCAAGGCCGAAACTATCTTGATGAAGAAATAGCGGCTTCCCCTATGTCTGGGAAGTACACCATTACGCGAAATGGCATCCTTGTTCTGGAACAAATCAAAGAAAACACAGCTGCTGAAATCAAGGAATTTGCTATTCCAATCATTTCTGCACTGTTAGGTGCACTTGCAGGTGGCATCACGTCCTACATCGTGTCACTGCTTACATAGTGCTGCCAGCACACACCCGATTAGTCCACCCAGTATCCCGCTGGGTATGCCGTACAAGCAGCTTTTCCCCAATATCTCCAACGCCAGCTCAATTTTCACTTTGCCCATCTGGTTCACCACCTTCCCCGGCCCCGCCGGGGGCCGCTCTGTTGCCGCTCCTTTCCCGCCGTGCTATAATGCACGCAGGAAAGGAGGTGTTCGTTTTGGATTTTCAGCTTTATGATCAAGTGCAGGCTTCCCTTGGCGCTGTATCAGACAACTTCCGCTCCAATTTGCAGCCTGTTCTTGACTCGCTCCATACTGACCCGGAAACCAAAGCCGCGCTCCAGTCTATCATCTCAGAAACTTCCAACTCCCTGGATGAACTGGCTCGCCTTATTTCCACATCGTTGACCGCCGCATCCCGGTAATCTCACTCCAAAGCGCCGCCGCTCTCCGGCGGCGCTTTTCTGTCGCCCTTCGTCACTTCCAGCGCCAGCGCTGCGTGCAGCTTCATCATCAAAACATCCAACTCCCGCGTTTTCTGCTGGATCTCTTTGCACAGCGCAGCCGCCTCCATATAGTCAAATCGAACCTCCATCAGCATCCTGTCTCCCTCCTTTCTCCCCGATGTGGGCTTTTTTGGGCCCGCAAGATGTCATATATGACACTTAATCGGCAAAAAAAATTTCAAGCAGTTCCTGGTTGGTCAACTTCAAAATATCGCTGATTTTTTCTATTTCCTGTCTATTGAATTGAGTTTTCCCATAGATTTTTCTGCGGAGCGCTGAAAGACTGATATTCATTCTCTCTGCAATTTGTTGTAATGTTGCTCCATTTTCTTTGATTTTTCCCAGTAATTTATTTGTATTCAATATACCACCTCCTGCGCAGTGTCATATATGACATCTTCAATATATCACACCCTTCCTTTGCTGTCAATACTATATGACACATTTTCAGCCTTTTTTGCATCTTTATGTTGCAATTATGACATGCTTGTACTATACTTTGCTTATAAACTATTATGAGGTGTAGCTTTCATGGAATTGCATGACGTTATCCGCATTCGACGTGCAGAACTCGGTTTGACACTTGAGCAGATCGCGCAGGCTTGCGGAGTTGGTCGTAGTATTGTGGCAAAATGGGAACGCGGAGAGGTTACAAATTTACGTCGTGACAATATAAAATCTCTCTCTGACGTTTTACATGTTTCTCCTCTCGTTCTTTTAGATCGTGAAGATTTACCCACACACTCTTCTGTATCAGATAGCGAGTTTCAGATGATTCAAAAATTCCGTGCCCTGGATGCCCGGGGCCAGTCCGCCGTGCTCAATGTGCTGGAGCATGAATATCAGGCTATCGCCGGGGAGGGGCCAACTTCTGCTCTTCCCCGCAATGCATAACACAAGGTGATGATTCTATGGATGCCAATACATTTGGTGCCATCGCCACAATAGGTTTTTTGTTTATCTCTCTTATATTTATGGCCGGTCATTCTGCTGGAGAAAAATCTGTCAAAACAGATCTTCCAGAAAGAGAAGAAAAATTGAAGGAAAAACAAGACGAATTAGAAGATAAAATACGTCATTTTCAAAATGAACAGAAAAACCATGATTTGAAACTTCAAAAACTAACTATCCGTGAACGTGAACTTTCTGCACGTGAACGTAATCTTTCCACACGTGAATGTAACTTGGAAAAGAGAGAAAAAAATCTCTCAGCGAAGATTTCCTTTTTTGAAGAATCAAAAAAGGAAGCCCTATCTGCCATCCCATGGATGGCTAAAGCTTATGCAGACTTGGATGCCCAAAAGGCCGCTCATACCGCTTTTCTACTTGAGAGAAAATCTCAACCGGCCTATGTGGCCGCCGATAAGGTCCGGGAATTTGGCCGCTTACGCCGTGAGGCTGTTTACCAGGCAAAGGTTGCACAATATCAGCTGGACTACCTTCTTTCATTAAATCCTCACCTGGAGGATGAACTTGAAATGACCCCCGCGGAAGCGGCCAAACTTTTACCCGACCATGATGAAAGTTCCTCTGAAGACCCATGCAAAGCTTGGCTCTCACCCGAAGAGTACAACGATCTCCCCAACGTCCAGAAATGGCAGCGTGCATTGGACCATTATAACAATCGTAAAAAGTCAAATTGGCAAATCGGGATCGAATATGAACGATACATTGGGTACTTGCTAGAGCAAAAAGGGTATCGAGTTCGGTACTTTGGCGCAACAGAAGGCCGAGCCGACATGGGGCGTGACTTGATTGCTGAAAACGAAAACCAGATTTTAATTATTCAGTGCAAACGCTGGTCAAAAGACAAAACCATCCACGAAAAGCACATCTTCCAATTATACGGGACTACCATCCTGCAACGCTTCCGCACAACATCAGGCAAAGAGATTCTGGGCGTTTTTGTTACTACCGCAGCTCTGTCTCCTCTTGCCGAAATGTGCGCAAAGCATCTTGGAATAAAAGTCTATACACACGTTCCCTTGGAATCTTACCCCCAAATTAAGTGTAACATCTCCAACACGGGAGAACGTATCTATCATCTTCCCTTTGACCAACAGTACGACAGAACCATGCTAAACCCTGATGACGGCGATATGTATGTAAGCACTGTTCTGCAGGCCGAAGCAAAAGGTTTTCGCAGAGCTTTTCGTTGGCACGGTAATTAACAAACACGTTCATAACACCAGCAGCGAAGGGTTTATCTTACGAAAAATCCTTACATCTAAAAAGATAGTAAAAAGATAAAAACGCCCCGCCGGCGGCAACCGGAAGGGCGTCAATAGATCAGCTTGCTCACGAGGAACAATGCGACCCGCAACCGTATTGTATCACCTCCGGGCAGGCTTGGCAAGCATTGCTTCCCATTTCACCTGCGGTGAAACCGCCTTATGCGGTCAACCGCCCCGCCGGGGCGGTCGTTGCTCACGCCCGGCTGGCGCACATGCCCCAGCCGGGTCCCGTGTTCGCAATCCCGCAGCTTGACAAGTATACCCAAGGAGGTATTTTTTATGCCCAAACAGAAATTAAAGCGCCGGTCCGATGGGCGCTACCAGCGCAAGGTCACCCTTTCTGACGGCCGCCAGAAGATTGTTTACGGCCGCACCGAAGCGGAACTCAAAGCCGCCGTCAGTTTCCTACTCGCCGAGGATGATGCCGGCCTGCAGGTCGGCGACCACACTCTGGTGGGCGAATGGGCCAAGATTTGGCTGAATAGCTACAAACTCTCCCTGCGTGCAGCCACCGTCCGTATGTATCGCGGCTCCTATAATAACCACATCATGCCAGTGCTAGGCTGCATGGAGCTGCGCGATGTTCGCCCCGTCCACATTCGCAAAGTCATGTCATCTATCGCCGACAAATCGGAAAGCACCCAGAGCAAAGTACTGCTTACAATGCGCCAGCTTTTCGAAACCGCGCGGCAGAATGCCCTGTTGCTGCGCAACCCCTGCGATGGCATCAAGATTACCCGGCACGCAAAGAGCACAGCCAAAAAGTATCTGACACCCGAACAGGCCGAGACGCTTATGCGTACGGTCACCGAGCCGCGCGCCCGTGCCTTCTGCGCGTTGTGCCTTTATGCCGGTTTGCGCAAGGAGGAAGCTCTGGGCCTTCACTGGGATGATATAGGCCCGGCCAGCATGGCTATCTCTCGTGGTGTCACATTCCCAGACGGTAACCAGCCTGACCCCAGCATGGAACTGAAAAACCGTGCTTCCCGCCGTGTTCTTCCAATTCCCAAAAAGTTGCGAGAAGTTCTTTTGAACACACCACACACCAGCGAATATGTGATTCCGTCTGCCGACGGTTCCGTTATAACCTCCACTGGCTATCAGCGTATGTGGCAACGGTATGTGACCAGCATGGTCGATTTTCCCGTGCACGCTCATATGCTGCGGCACACTTACGCAACCACTCTTTACCGTGCCGGCGTCGATCTGCGCACGGCCCAGCAGTTGCTCGGTCATGCTACCATCCAGATGACCGCCGAAATTTATACCCATCTGGAGGCCGAGGACAGCCTGAAAGCGGTCCATCGTATAGACGAATATCTCGAAAAAGGCACCGGATAAATCTCGAAAAGATACCCAAAAGTAGTCAAAAAGTAGTCAAAATTCCATCCAGACAGAAAGAAAGCGCCGCAGCAAGGCGAAAAACCTCGCTGCGGCGCTTATTTTTTGGAGCTAGTAGTCGGACTTGAACCGACGACCTGCTGATTACGAATCAGCTGC
>NZ_CALADU010000115.1 GCF_937890665.1 uncultured Subdoligranulum sp. | reverse complement strand
GGTAAGTCTATCTTACATCAGTTTGAAGGTTTACACAAACTTTGGGATACTCCCCCAAGAAGCTGCTGATCCTGAACCTGCCGTACTTCATTGCCGGTCTTGTATGTACCAATCTGGGAGAAGCGTGGAGAATTGCCGAGGGCGCAGACATGTCTGAAAAGCTCCTCGGCTTTCTTTCTGCCCTGGGTGCAGCTTTTTCCAATCCGATGCCAAGTCTGCATCCGATGGATTTGCTGATTGGTGTGTGCTGCGGAGCAGGTCTGCGGCTTGCCGTGTACCTGAAAGGAAAAAATGCCAAGAAATATCGTCATGGCATGGAGTACGGCTCTGCTCGTTGGGGTACGCAGAAAGACATCGAACCGTTTGAAGATCCGGTGTTTGCAAACAATGTGATTCTGACCCGGACAGAGCGGCTGATGATGGGCAATCGCCCGAAGAATCCAGCAAATGCCAGAAACAAAAACGTGCTGGTGGTGGGTGGTTCCGGCAGCGGTAAGACCCGGTTTTGGCTTAAACCCAACCTTTTACAATGCCATAGCTCCTACGTGGTCACTGACCCGAAAGGCGATATCGTAATCGACTGCGGCCAAGCCCTTTTGAAGAACGGATACAGCATCCGGATTTTCAATACTATCAATTTCAGAAAGTCGATGCATTATAATCCCTTCGCGTATATTCACAGCGAAAAGGATATTTTGAAGTTGACCACAACCCTCATTGCCAACACCAAAGGAGACGGCAAGGCCGGTGACGAATTCTGGACGAAGGCGGAGACTCTGCTGTATTGTTCCCTGATCGGTTATATCCACTATGAGGCACCGCTGGAAGAACAGAACTTTGCAACGCTGATTGAATTTCTGAATGCGATGGAAGTACGCGAGGAGGACGAAACCTTTCAGAATCCAGTAGATCAGATGTTTGAAGCTCTGAAAAAGAAGAAGCCGAATCACTTTGCTGTCCGCCAATATGCCAAATTTAAGCTGGCTGCGGGTGATATATGCTCTAAGTGACTTCTTAATCATGATTTTTGTCATGGTTAGTGAAGCAATCACTTAGAGCATTTTTGTTTCAGGAGGTACGGCTATGAGAAACGAAAAAATCACCCCACTGTACGAGCGCCTGAGTCGGGACGATGAGTTACAGGGCGATAGCAACTCCATATCCAACCAGAAAAAGATGTTGGAGGACTTTGCCCGCCGGAACGGGCTGCCGAACCCCACCCACTTCACCGATGACGGCGTATCGGGAACCCGTTTTGACCGCCCCGGTTTTCTGGCGATGATGGAGGAAGTCGAGGCCGGACGGGTGGAGGCCATCGTCATAAAGGACATGAGCCGCCTGGGGCGCGACTATCTGAAAGTCGGCCAGGTCATGGAGATTTTGCGGCAGCGCGGTGTCCGGCTGATCGCCATCAATGACGGTGTGGACAGTCTGAAAGGCGATGATGATTTTACCCCTTTCCGCAACATTATGAACGAGTTTTACGCCCGCGACACCAGCTGGAAAATCCGCTCCGTGTTCAAGTCCAAAGGCATGAGCGGCAAGCACCTGACCGGCACTGTCATTTACGGCTATTTGTGGGACGAAAAGCGGGAACACTGGCTTGTTGACGAAGAAGCCGCCGCTGTGGTACGCTATATTTTCGCGCTTGCAATGGAGGGCTACGGCCCCTATCAGATCGCAACCAAGTTGTCAGAAGAAAAAATCGAAATGCCTGCCGTTCACCTTGCCCACTATGGCGAAGGAGTAAACAAGAACAAGACCTTTGCGGATATTTATCGTTGGAGTGCCTCTACCGTTGTTGAAATCCTGAAAAAGCGGGAGTATTTAGGCCATACAGTCAATTTCAAGACCCGCAAGCACTTCAAGGACAAGAAAAGCCACTATGTTGACGAAAGCGAGTGGACGATTTTCGAGAACACCCATGAAGCCATTATCGACCAGGAAACCTTTGACAATGTGCAGCGTATCCGGGGAAACGCCAGACGCTACCCAGACGGCTTTGGGGAGGCCCATCCTCTGACCGGCCTGATGTACTGCGCCGATTGCGGCGGCAAGATGTATGTTCACCGCACATACAACGGCAAGCGCGTCCCGCAGTACACTTGCGGCCAGTATGGGAAATACCCTATCGGCTCCCTTTGCCCTACACAGCACCGTATCAAGGCCGAAGCCGTTCTGACCCTGATTGCCGATATGCTCCGGGCCATCGCGGAGTATTCCAAGAATGACCGGGCTGAGTTTATCCGCACCGTCCAGGAAACACAGGCCGCCCAGCAGACCGCCGACATATCCAAGAAGCGGAAACGGCTTGCCGCCGCCCAAAAGCGGGCCGGGGAACTGGAAAAGTTGATTTGCAAAATCTATGAGGACAACGCCCTGGGTAAGCTACCAGACGCCCGGTATGAGGCCCTGGACGCACAGTACGCCAAAGAGCAGGATGCTCTCAATGCGGAAATCACGGAACTGGAAAAGGCCGTTACCGGCTATGAGCAGAGCCGGAAATCTGCGGAGAAGTTTATTGCCCTGATTGACAAGTATGAGAATTTTGACACGCTGACAAATACCATGCTCAACGAGTTTGTGGAGAAAATTCTTGTCCATGAACGCGCCCGCAAAGGCAGCCAGGACACTACGCAGGAGGTTGAAATCTACTTCAATTTTGTGGGCCGGTATATCCCACCCGCCTTGCAGCCGGTTCCCCTGACCCCGGAGGAACAGGAAGAACTGCGGAAGAAGGAGGAACGCAAAGACAGGCTTCACCAGAACTACTTACGCCGCAAGGCCAACGGCAAGCAGAAGGAATGGGAAGAACGCTATAACGCCAAGCGCAAGGCAAAAATGGAGGCGGCAAAGGCCGCAATCCGGGCCGAGGACATTGAGAAGGGCATTTTTACCACCGTCAGCCAGTTACCCAAGCAGGAGCCGCGCAAGGCCACCTTACCGGCCAGCGCCGCAGTTTAACCATCACAGTACAAAGGAGGACGAACATGAGCAAATTGACTTACACCCGCTGCGGAGATTACTACATCCCCGACCTGAAGCTGTCCGAGCAGCCGGAGGCCCCCATCGGCAAGTATGGCCGTATGCGGCAACGCTACCTAAAGGAACACCGACCCGGCTTTTACAGCAGCCTGATTTTGAGTGAAAAGCTGTACCCGCACCTGTTGGAGATTGACCGGGCGGCGCGTGAACGGATGGACGCCATGCTGCCCTGCATGATGGAGGCGGCAGGCGTCACCGAGGAACTGAAAGCCCGTGACCCCATGCGCTGGGTGGGGCTGATGAATACGCTGAAAGCACAGGCGGAGGAAGTTATTTTTAGCGAACTAATTTGGACATAGATGAAACAGCAGAAGTTTTTTACTTATTATCTGTACTTCTTGAGGCAACGATTGACAAATTGAACCCCTCATAGTATTATTAGAATTGAGAGTTGTACCTCTCAAAAGGAGATAAAGGCATGACTATGAATTTTCATTTGACCGATCAGCGTAAAAAGAAAATCAACTCTGTACAATCCATACCGATGAAACAT
>NZ_CALADU010000114.1 GCF_937890665.1 uncultured Subdoligranulum sp. | reverse complement strand
GGAGATCTGCTTATCACCAGAGCTGGCCCTCGAAATAGAACGGGAGTTATTTGTGTTGTAGATGGAGAGCCTGAAAATTTGATTCTATCGGACAAGACTGTCCGATTATCATATCTGCGTAATTTTGTGAATCCACATTATGTAATGACTGCATTAAGTAGTCCTGCAATGCAATATTTTGTTGTTGACGCCATGACAGGAATGGCAGCTTCACAGGTTAATATTTCGCAGGAAAAAATGAAAACTTTTTTCTTACCGCTTCCGCCGCTAAATGAGCAACAGCGAATTGTTGATGAAGTTAGCAAGATATTCGGTCGCATTGATAAGCTGAATTTCTGAATTTTCTCATTATGAGAAGTTGGACGGAATCGAGCATTGTATCGACGGTGAGATACCGTTTGATATTCCAGACAGCTGGGCATGGACATCGGTTGGAGAAGTGTGTACCAATATCCAATATGGTTCCTCACAGAAATCTTCTCTGACCGGAAAAATTGCTGTGTTAAGAATGGGAAATTTACAAAACGGACGAATCGTGTTGGATAAATTAGTTTACACATCCGACTCGAAAGAAATCGAAAAATATCCGTTAGAGTATAACGATTTGCTATTCAATCGAACCAACAGCAAAGAGTTAGTTGGTAAGGTAGCAATTTATAAAAGTGAAATTCCAGCTATTTATGCCGGATATTTAGTGCGTTTGCACCCACTTTTAATCGACAGTGATTATCTTAATTATGTTATGCAGTCACAGTATTACTGGATTTATTGTCAAAATGTCAGAAGCGATGCAATAGGACAATCTAATATAAATGCTGAAAAGCTCAAACATTTTATATTTCCACTTCCGCCATTGCAAGAGCAGAAAAGAATCGTAAATCAGATTTCTTGTGCAATGAGCAAAATTGAACATCTATAAGGAACAAGGCATACACTTCGGGTTGTTGAAGTGTATGCCTTCCTTTTTACCAATCTACGATTGTATCAACAATTTCTCTCTGTTCTGTAGCTGTTTTTCTGAGGTAAATACGGGTAGTTTCGATGCTTTCATGTCCCATAAGATCAGCAAGAAATGCTATATCATTACAGCGGTCAAGGAAACTCTTGGCAAATCTGTGACGGAATGAGTGTGGATACACAACCACAGGATTGATACCATATTTCACTGCCAGCTTCTTCAACTGTCCAGAGATGCCACGGGTGGTAATACGTTCCCCATACTTGTTCAAAAAAATGAAGCCGCTTTCTTGTTGCTTTTTAGCCAACCAAGAAAGAGCCTCGTTTTGTAATTCTTTGGGGATGTAAATTCTGCGTAATTTACCGCCTTTGGAGTACAGGTCAAGATGCCCTAACTTAACATGTTCAGCCTTAATCTGAATCAGTTCGCTGACTCTAGCTCCGGTGGCGGCAAGGAAGCGGATTACGAAATACCAGAACATTTCATCGTCATTCTTCAGACAAGATTTGAAGTATTTGTAGTCTGCTTCACTAATGACATTTTCCAAAAAAGTTTTCTGTTGCACACGGACAAATGGCAGTTTCCATTTTTCTTTGCCAATGCACTCTAAGTAGCAGTTGATAGCTCGAAGTCTGAGATTAACTGTCTTGGGCTTGTAATTCTCGATCAGCCATACCTTGTACTCTCGCAGCTTTTTCTGGGTAACATCATCGTATTGCCCTCCATACTGTTTGATGGCAAACTGATACGATGAAATCGTGTTTTCCGAGAGGTTCGTCCCCCTCAAATGTCTTTCAAATTTTTCTTTTTCTATCATGGTGAAAGACCTCCTTTCGCCAGATATTATACAATTCTACGCTAAATCAGCGTGATCTTATTGAACAATTCTTCAATCCTATCTACAATCTTTTTTTGTTCTTGTGAAGATGGTATGGGTACAAGAATATCACATATGGCATCCAATCTAAAACTGTTTTTTATGCCATGCTGATTTCCTTTATAACACTTTTTTGCATGTTCAGTTAGCAAAAAATATGGTATATATTTATTTCGGAGAGCAGGCAAAAATCTTAGGATAGCAGTGTGTTGGTTAATATAAGCAGTTTCAAATTTATCAGGAATAAGTCCGAGCATTCCAACTTCACCAGTAATTGAAAAAAGCAAATCACCTGCCTGTAACGCTGTTCGGATTCCTTCTGCCTTTTTGGGTACCTGGACTCTTTGAATATTATTCAAACGCAAATCAAAAGAATCCTTTGATAGATTTCCCATACGTAAAAACAATGCCCCTGTTTCAGCATAATATTTTGCCCAATCACGAGAACCACTTGTAATTAGTTCTGTTATACTGCCCAGACGGGTCCACATCCAACTTTCCGGAATGTCAAATGGTATCTCATCATCGATACAACGCTCGATTCCGTCCAACTTCTCATAATGAGAATTATCCCTTCTGAAAATGACGGATTCGTGCTTATCTTTTTTGATTTTACCTTCGGCAACTAACTTTTGCTTCTCCGCACGAATACGCTCCAAAAGGATGGAAGCTGGCTCATCAGCAGGATCTTGTGGTACAAGTTTCCCTTGTACAGCCCATTGGAGAATTGATTTTTTTAAGGCATCAGGAAAATTCTTTTGCAACAGATTCAACGAATTTTCTTTTCCGGTATATTCTGCCAACTTTACTTCTGCTTCAAGAATTTTATCAACGATACGCTGTTGTTCAGACAAGGGTGGTATTGGAATTAAGATTGTTCCCAACTTATCACCAGAAATATGAACAATAATATCTCCGGTAGCAAGATTAACCTTTCGTCCAACTACATACGGCGATGCCATAAGGTATGTAAGGTAAAGCGGATTCATTCCATGAGCTGTCCAATATGCCAAATCTCCGCCAGCTGCAATTAGATCATTCCCAAGGTAAACCACAGCCTTGGCTATATCAGGCTTATTCTCGCCGGTAAGAGTCATAAGAATATCACCATAAGAGAAATGCTTGCATCGTTCAAATAATTCTTCTGAAACAAACGAAACCGCTTGATTGAAAGACGTGTGATAAGTTGTGTATAGCTCTCCGTAGCGTACGCAGGGTTTTCCAGATTCAACGGTTTCAGTCCTTTTTATTCCACTTCCTCGGACAATACTTCCGAGGGAACTAATTCGTACCCATTCCCAACTCTCAGGAATGTCAAATGGCACCTCATCTGCAATACACACCGGCTCGCTTTTGCCGACTTTCTCATAAGGCAAATTATCGGCACCACGGAAGATATATGAAGGGGTCTTTTCTTTTTTAATTTTTCCCTCCTTAATGAGTTGTTCCTTTTCTTTTCTGATTCTTTCAAGCAATACAGAAGCCGGTTCGTCATTTGGGTCTTGCGGAACGAGCTTGCCCTGAACAGCCATCTGCAATATTGAATTTTTTAGCTGTTGTCCGGTCATTATTCTTCCTCCAAGTCAATTCCCAAGATTTCTGTAATTTGTGCCAAGATGCGGTCAATATCAGCATTCAGACTTGCCCGTTTTTCCTGATACTGCTGAATCAACTCTTTAGGAGGAAGGATTTCTTCTTCCTCATGAGGATAACCGCAAAGGTCAATGTTGTAATTTCTGGCAGCAATCTCATCAACCGTAAATTTCTTTGCTTTATCAAAGCCGTCTACATTGATTTCTTCTCTGTTATCCCACCAATCCATCGCCGGAGTAAAGTGCTTAAGTTCCATTGGTTTGGTCTTTGAGAAGTTTTTGTATCCTTCCGGCATATCCAAACGATAGAACCAAGTTTCCTCTGTTGGCTTTGTATGATCAAAGAACAGAATGTTGGTAGTAATAGATGTGTATGGAGCAAATACACTGTGTGGCATACGGATTACAGTATGCAGATTGAACTCAGAAAACAGCTTCTTCTTGATAGCAACTTTTGCATTATCTGTACCAAACAGAAAACCATCTGGTAGGATAACAGCTGCACGACCATTCTTTTTCAAACGGTACATGATAACAGACATAAAGAGATCTGCGGTTTCGCTGCTTGCTAAGTCTGCTGGGAAGTGGTTCTTGACTTCAGTTTTTTCATTACCACCATACGGAGGATTCATCAGGATAACATCAAACTGGTCATCCTGTGTGTAGTCCAGAACATCTTTCAGCAAAGAGTTGTCATGGTAGATTTTCGGCACATCGATTCCGTGCAATAACATATTTGTGATGCACAGCATATAAGGGAACTGCTTTTTCTCGATACCGTAAATTGATGCATCATAAGCTGACTGATCTTCGGTAGTTTCGATTTTAGCAGCAAGTTCTTTCAGCCAGCTTGTAAGGAAACCACCCGTGCCACAGGCAAAGTCTGCAACCTGTTCACCAATCTGCGGATTGATCATCTTTGCCATAAAATCAGTCACAGCACGAGGAGTGTAAAACTCACCAGAGGAACCTGCACTTTGCAGTTCCTTCAAAATGGTTTCATAGATTTCACCGAAAGCATGGCTCTCCTCAT
The DNA here is from genome assembly GCF_937890665.1 of uncultured Subdoligranulum sp. The sequence continues at coordinate 10,472 of NZ_CALADU010000114.1, read as the reverse complement.
AGTCTCCAAGGTCGAGGTCATCAATAACATTGATAACCTGACGAAGCAACACACCATCTTTCATATACTGATTGGCATCGGCAAAAGTGGTCTGCACGATAGCTTTTTTAATTGGAGTAGACACATCAACAGGAAGTTTTTTCAGAGTTGGGAACAAAGTGTTATTCACAAAGTTCAGCAACTTATCGCCTGTTAAAGCAGTACCGGTATGGTCATCAACAGCCCAGTTCTTCCAACGGCATTCTTCCGGAATGATGGAAACATACTCTTCGTCGTCCCATTCCCAATCCTGCTCTTTAGCATCATATACTTTCAGAAAGAGCATCCATGCAATCTGCTCAATACGCTGGGCATCGCCATTGATACCTGCATCGTTACGCATGATGTCACGGAGCCTTTTTACAAATCCTGATAAATTACTCATAGTTTATACCGCCTTAGTATTTTTGCTTCAAATAAGGAACAAATACATCGTAGAACTTCTTGCTCCACTCTGCGTGGAACTTTGCCATTTGTGTCCAGTCGGCTTCGTTTTCAATGCTTACTCCGTTCAAATGAATTACAACATAAGAACTCTTGGTGTCATCACTACGCTGCCAGCTAAGCTGTGTTCCCAGAACCGTTTCGATTTCACTCTTGTAACTGTACAAGTAATCAAACGCTTCTTTATTTCGCTCTTTGTTGGAATGAGCAAGGGTTAAATCCACTCGTGCTTTATTATAATTCGCTACACACACGAGACTGAAACCTCCGATACCGAAGAAACCACTCAACCAGTTTTCTTTAGAAGTAGTGCACCCAGAGAAGCAACCATGACCGTTTCCGTCATCATGTGCCTGCTGAATATATGGTAATGCGAACGCCCAATAACGGCGGCGCAGTTCATAACGGGTTCCTGCTTCCTGTGCGGTTCCATCGTCATTCATATCTTTGAGATAGAACATCAAATCTTCTTCGTTTGCTCCATAAGCTTTAAAGAACTTGCGAAGCATAGAAATCTTCGTGGATGTACTGGTGTTTCTTTCAACATAAATGTCCGTATCAATTTCAAGGGCATTTCTTAAATCCTGTGGTTTGTTGCTGACATAAGCATCCAGATCATTTGCTGTACCCTTGGAGTATGCCAGACGAGACAGAACTAATTTGTCCTCTGCGTGAAGCATCTTCAATACCTGTTCCATCATATCAATCCAGCTGGTAACAGGCTGTTCGGTGTTCTTATATCCAAATCGAACAATTTCACGACCACTCAATTCAACGTCATCGTCCAGAGAATAGACATCCATCTGTTTTTCCATTGGCTTAAACTCTGATACATGTTGTGGCCATATTGTCAAGGCTCGCTGCATAAGCATCTGATTTCGTGCTTCCAGCTCTGACAGTCTCCAATGCTCCTGCTGTCCAATCCAGCTATTCATATAAAGGTGGCTATCAATGAAGCCATTCTTCATGTCACGCTTCTCAAGGAATGGACTATTGCTGTATTTGGAGTTATATCCGGTTAGGGTCAGGTTGGCCATACGATGAAGCCATGTTTCGTGAATTTCTTCATAATCTTCGCCAAGCTCTTTTACCCAAGCGGGGGTAAGATGTTGTGGCATGATATGTTCGATGGAATATACTCCCTCATCGCACTGTTTATAGACATTCTGAATTTCCACAGTTCCGTAGTTTTCAAAACGCTCTAAAATATATATCTTATTTTTACTGTTCATCTGATAAACAGGACGAGCAGCAAATGCTTCAACAAATTCCCCATCATCCGGAAATCTGCCACGATCAGACTTGGAATTAAGCGTATACTTGAATTTTTCGAGATAGCTGTTATCTGTCCCGTCATACCTGATGATCTCTCGATGGAGCATCAAGAAAATCTTGTTCAGAGCATTGGTAGGAAGATCGCAAATTGTTCTACGGAACAAGTAATTCTCAGTGTAGAGGAAAATTTCCTTTACTTCTGCGAGAGACAATTTTCCTGCCGCCTGCAGGCGCAGGACTTCAAGGAAGAATGGTCTTGTAACTGTAGTTTCCAAACGGTTCAGACGGTAAATGCAAGCGTTTAACTCCTTATCCGCAGTATTGCCTTTGAGCAGAATTTCGTACCATTTTGCATAGCTCAACAGCTCTTGCAGCAACGGTTCGATCTTCGTGCCATTTCCTTCTACATATGCCTTAAATGTAAAGTAAACCTTGCTCATGGCAGGAATAAGCTGCTGTTTTACGCTGAGGTAATCTCGAACAAACATACTTACATCGTAATCCGTGCAAATCTCAATCTTGTTCCAGTATTTTTCGTAATAATCATTCTGCTGCTTTGTAGGTAAGCCCATGAGAATGAAGTTTCTGATTTTGTCACCCTCGCTTAGAGCAACGCCGGTAGAGTTCAAACTCTCAAAGATAAGCTGAGGATTATCGTCCTGATTCAGCGTAATGTTGATAATTTCCAGTTTTGTTACAGCTTCATAAAGTTCATCAAGGGTAATTTCTTCTTTCTGAATGCGAGAATAGAAGTAGTTATAGTTAATTGTAAGATTGGAGTCTGGAATATGCTCAGATTCTTCATCAAACAATTTTCCAAAGGCATTTCTATCATTCTTTACAGGTTTCAGCTTAATTCTGGTGTCATCATCCTGCCATTCATCAATCAGATAGATCTTATATATTTTCTCTGCAAGATTACCTTTTTCTGGTGTTAATACACCGTTTTTCATCAGGTTGTACATTGCAAGCAGAAGCAGAGAAATCGTTGTCAGTCGTTGCTGACCATCAATGACCAGATATTCATTAAACTCACCATCGTTATGTACAGACACAATGCTACCAAAGAAATGGCTCTTGCGTCCACGGCGGATAACCTTAATCAGATCATCATACAGCTGCTTGCAGTTTTCAGTTTTCCAATCGTAGTTTCTCTGATATACAGGGATGACAAATCTCTTGTCGGAACCCTGCATATAGGAAACAAGTTTAGTTTCAGATCCTTTCATAGTTTATACCGCCTCTTCTGAATAAATTGCTTCTTCAAGTTCCTTAACTGCTTGCATATATCCTGACTTCCCACCGAAATAACCGGCAATCTTTGCAGGTTTTCCAAGCTTTAAGAACGGATCAAGTTTTAGAATTTCTGTCTTTTCTATCTCATAAATACCCGTGTTCATATACTTATCGAGAAGTGCTTCCAGTACCTCCCTTGCAACACCACTGTATTTACTAAGAAAATCACGCTTTTTCACATTGTTAGCTCTTTCTTTGCGGGTCAATGGCTTTTTATCGAAAGCCACATGACAGATAAAGTCAAAGTCATCTACATCAACCATGTTTTGATCGGCTTTCATCAATTCAAGGTCAATGCCACGCTCTAAAAGCATTTCTCTGATTTTTTCCTTTTTTTCTTCCTTCGACCATTGGCGGATAAAATTATCCAAAGATGCATATTCACCACGAATGTTCTCCTTCGTGTAATCGACAATGCTTTCCTGACGAAGCAGTTTGCCATTTGCATCGTAAACAGAAACCGTTTTATGGATAATTTCTACCTTACAGCCGTCACGACCAACAACCGGCTTTACAGTCGGAGGATTAGGCGGTGTAGGCGGGTCAACAGGGTCATCACCGCCCGGAGGTGGTGTATGTACACCAGGAGTAAATCCAGGATCAATCATAATCGGACCATCCCAATCGGGATCTGCAAACAGTCTGCTTACATTGCGGAAGTCCATAACAACAAAGTGTGTTTTGCCTTCCTTTTCACGCAGTCTGGTTCCTCGACCAATAATCTGCTTAAACTCAGTCATGGAACCAATCATTTCATCCAGAACAATCAGCTTTGTCATCTTACAATCTGCACCGGTAGATAGCAGTTTAGATGTGGTCGCAATAACCGGATAAGGTGCAGAAACGGAAATGAAATAATCCAGTTTCTTTTTGCCGTAATCATCACTGCCAGTAATACGCACAACATAGTCAGGGTTCTCTTTTACCATATCAGAGTTCAGATTAACCAATGCCTGACGCATACGCTCCGCAGCATCTTCTGTGGCACAGAACACGATGGTTTTCGCCATTCTGTCTGTGCTTTTCAGGTAGCGGGTGATTTCAGAAGCAACCTGATGAATGCGATCTTCGATAATGATGTTATAATCATAATCGCTGTTTGTATAGATACGATCTTCAATTTCGTTGCCATAAATATCTCTTTGCCCCTTGCGAGGACGCCAGCCATCACCAATATCAGTCATAATATTGATAACTTTGAACGGCGCAAGGAAGCCATCTTCGATACCTTCTTTCAGGCTGTACATATAGATAGGTTCACCAAAGTAACTCAGGTTAGAGATATACTTGGTTTCCTTCGGAGTTGCGGTCATACCGATTTGGGTGGCAGAATTGAAATATTCCAAAATTCTGCGCCAACGGCTTTCCTCTTTTGCAGATCCACGATGACACTCATCTACGATAATGAGATCAAAGAAATCCGGGGTAAACAGTTCGCTGAAATGTTCCTTATCATCGTCACCAACCAACTGCTGATACAGAGAGAAATATACTTCATGGGAAGTGATTGTACTCTTATCATCCTTGGCAACATTAATTTTATGAATAACCTTTTCCAGCGGAGCAAAGTCCTGCTGAATGGACTGATCCACAAGAATATTACGGTCAGCAAGGTAAAGTATCTTTCGCTTCAAACCGCTTTGCAGCATACGGTAAACGATCTGGAAAGCAGTATAGGTTTTACCCGTACCGGTAGCCATAACAAGTAATAAGCGGTTCTGACCTCTTGCAATGGCATCTACGGTTCTATTGATAGCAATACGTTGATAGTAACGAGGAGGGTATGTATTCTGGCTGCTGTAATAAGGTTGCTCAATTACCATTTCCTGTGCCGGCGTCATTCCAGACTCATGCTTGAAGCGGGCAACCAGTTCGGCTTCTGTTGGGAATTCATCCAGACCGAACTGACGTTCTTTTCCGGTAAGGAAATCATGCTCAGCAAAACCATCACCATTAGAGCTATAGGCAAACGGAAGATCAAGCATCTGAGCATAAGTCATGGCCTGCTGTAAGCCATGTGAAATACTGTGCTTGTTGTCCTTTGCTTCAATAATAGCAATCGGGTTATTTGCGTTCAGATACAGAATATAGTCTGCACGTTTTGGCTTTTCACGGAACACAAAATTACCTTTCAAGTTTATTTTACCATCTGTAACCTGTGTCTCCATGGTAATCTTGCCTCTGTCCCATTTGGACGTAATAGCAGGGGTAATATACTGCAATTTGATATCTTCTTCAGACATTTCTTTTTTCGATAAAATTGTACTCATTTGTATATCCTCCTCCCGCTAACTGTTGCTATCTGGAACAATTTCCAAGATATCATCAATAGAACAATTTAATACTCCGCATATTTTAACTAAGACCTCTACTCGGACATCTTCATTTTTCCCCAGTTTTGCCATGGCATTTGTGCTAATCTTGGCTGCCTTGATAAGCTCTGTTTTACTCATCCCTCGATCAATGAGAATTTTCCATAATTTATTATAACAAACAGCCATGTTACTACCTCCTGCCAGCATAACTTCTCATATTTTTTTACTATAAGAACATTATAACATTATTTTTTCAAAATTCAATTTCAGATTGTAATTCTCAATCTCCGAAAGAAAAGAAATTGCTTATCTAATCCTGTCGTATTCCTTTCCGGAAAATTGGAAGAAAGGAAAGGATCAGTATTACTATAATCAGTATTATTAATATCAGTATTATTAATATCAGTATTATTACATTGTGCTTTTGACAACTCAAGAATTGTGCTTACAACAAGTCCAGAATTGTCCTTTTGACAATTCAAGAACTGCCTTTCCACCAAAAAGAAAGGCTGACCATGTAGGCCAGCCTTAGTGATAAACTATTAAATTTAGTTGTAGATCAGCTCTGAAACCACAATTTCTTCCGCCTGTGCTTTCAGGCTATTCATGTGCGACATCCACGTAAGCTGCTGTGTTGCCTTGTCTGGCGCTGGGTTCTTCAATAACAAATCCGCCATCAATAACTCCATTCGCTTCTCACAAGTCTGCTGTACTTCCCACAGATGCGGAAACAGGGTTTCCGTCAAAACCATATCATTGAAAAGTATGGGATTGTTCCGCTCCAAGAAGGTTCTACGCATTCTGCCATATTTGCCGAGTTTCTGTTTTTCTGCATTTACTAATCTGATGTCAGGGATAAAGTAGTCCCCGCATTGAATATAGGTTAAATTCTGCACTATAATAGTACCTCCAATCAATCTTATTTGCATTTTGATTGTACCGGAAAGAAAAGAAAAAGTGAAGTTTGTCGCATACGTAAATGAGCGATACTTGGTCACAAAACCAAGTATCGCTCATTCTCTTTTTTGCTAACCTCAACTACCAGATGCCGTAGTCATAGAAAATTTGTTGCTTCCTGTTTTATGGGCACCCAGCATTAGCGGGGGCTTTTATGTGTATTATAGGGTCTGGCCCGAAACCAAGCCGTTCCACAATCGGTAATAGATGCCTTTCTTGGCCAGCAGTTCGGTGTGGCTGCCTTCCTCCTCGATGCCGTCCTTGCCCAAAACCAAGATACGGTCAGCGTTTTGGATGGTGGTTAACCGATGCGCAATGGTCAAGGTGGTGCGGCCTTTGGCCAACTTGTCCAGACTTTGTCCCACCAGAATCTCGCTCTCATTGTCCAAGGCGCTGGTGGCTTCATCCAGCAGCAGGATGGGCGGGTTTTTCAAAAATACTCGAGCAATGGCAATGCGTTGCTTTTGACCGCCGCTCAGCTTGACGCCGCGTTCTCCCACGTAGGTATCGTATCCCTCTTTTAGGGCGCGCACAAATCCATCCGCTCCGGCCAGCTTGGCGGCTTGTTCAATTTCTTCCCGGGTGGCGCCGGGTTTGCCGTAGGCTATATTCTCTGCAACGGTGCCGCTGAACAGATATACGTCCTGCTGTACAACACCAATGGCTTCCCGAAGGCTGTGCAGCGTTACGGACCGTACGTCTTGTCCGTCAATCAGGATCTCGCCCCCCGTTACATCGTAAAAACGGGGAATCAGGTTGCACAAAGTGGTTTTACCGCCGCCCGAAGGCCCTACCAAGGCAAGGCTTTCGCCGGGGCGGATACGAAGATTGACGTGGCGCAGCACCTGATTGTGGTCGTCAGGATATTCAAAGCTCACGTCGCGGAACTCAATACCGCCTTCCCGAACTACCAGCGGTTTGGCATCCGACAAATCGGCGATGGTCACCGGGGTATCCATAATTTCCACAAAACGTTCGATTCCGGTCATGCCTCGCTGGAACTGTTCGGCAAATTCCACGATGCGCCGGATGGTGGCAATCAAGGTGGAAACATACAGCACGTAGGCGACCAAATCACCGGCGTTGATAGCGCCGTATACCAAAGCGAGACCGCCGGCCAAAATAACCACAAGATACATCAGCCCGTCAAACAACCGGGTGGAGGTGTTGAAGGCTGCCATAGCATGGTAGGTCAGGGTTTTGATGTTTTCAAAGGCTCGATTGCCCTCAGCAAACTTTTCCCGTTCCTGATCCTCTGCGGCAAAGGCTTTGACGACCCGCTGCCCCAGAAGGCTGTCCTCGATAGTAGCGTTCAGCTCACCGATTTGGAATCGCTGCTGGCGGAAACGTGCCCGCAGCTTAAGATTTAGATAAACCGAAACAACGCCCATCAGGGGAACACAGGCAAAGACTACCAAGGTCAGTGGGATGCTGGCCTGACAAAGGATGACAAAAGAGGCCACAATCTTGATGAATGCGATGAAAAACTCTTCCGGGCAGTGGTGGGCAAATTCTGTCACATCGAATAAGTCGTTGGTGATACGGCCCATGATCTGGCCCACTTTGGTGTTGTTGTAATAGGTGTGATCCAGCCGCAGCAGGTGATCGAAGGCGTCCCGCCGCATGTCGGTTTCGATGTGTACACCCATGATGTGCCCGATGCCAGACATAAAGTAGCTGGCGGCACCGTCGATGAGACGCAGTACAAAATACAGTGCGGCCATGCGCAATACAGCCTGCACGGTGAGTGCGGCACCTTGCCCAGAAGCGGCGTTGGTCAGTAAGCCCATGATTTTGGGCAGTACAATGTCACATAGGGTGGTCAGTGCGGCACAAAATAGGTCGAAAAATAGGATGCCTTTGTACTTCATCAAGTAGGGCAGAAAGCGGTGCAGCAACTCTTTGCTGCCTTTTTGTCGGTTGTGAATGGGGGGCATAATACGATCCTCTCTTTTTGACTTTTACAGGGAACGACCGCCCCCGCAAGGGAGCGGTCGATTGCAGTTCTTTAGGTCGTTTGTTGTATAAGAGACTCCTCTTGCGGTTCCGTGCTCAGCGATTGGGGTGCTGCGTCGCCGCCATTTTCGGATTCGTTGCCGGAGTCTCCCGTGTCGGTGCCATCGCCGCCGGTGTCGCCGCTCTCAGAACCAGAATCCGATGGAGTGGGGGTTGGAGTTGGATCGGGGGTAGTAGTCGGTGGGGTGGAGGGCTGCGGCGTGGGCGGTGTGCTAGGCTGTGGGGACGGCGTGGGTGTTTCTACCACCGGAGGTGTGTAGGGCTCGCTATACGTGGCGCCGCAGCGGGTACAGGTATAGATTTTTTCGTTCCCTTGTACCGCCCCTTCGTTCCAACTGTGCCCCAATGCACCTTGTCCGGTGGTGGTCGTCTGCGCGCCGCAGGAACATTGCAGTACGATTTTTTCACTGTCAGTACAGGTGGCGGGGGTATCGCTTACCACAGTATCAAAGCTGTGGGTGTGGGCTGCGGCTTCGCTTTTGGTCTGCCCGCAGCGGCGGCAGGTATAAACGATCTGGTCACCGCTCTGGCGGCCACCATCCCAGTCATGGCCTAAAGCGGGGCTGTCTTTCTCGATCATCTCGCCGCAGATGCTGCACTGATATTTGGCACTGCCGGCTGTCATACAGGTGGCGGCTACTTCAGAACCTTGTACCACTACGTAGTTGTGTTCATGGGCCGTGGCAGTAAAATGGGCGGTCAGTACAACGCCGCCTGCGTTGGCGTCTGTCGGCATTGTGAACTGAATGGTGGCGCTGCTGTAACTGCCGCCGGTGCTGGCAGTCCACCCGGCAAAGACGAAACCTTCGTTGGGAATGGCAGTCACTGCACTGGCTACGCCGCCTTTTTTGACCAACTGGCTTGTGGTACCCGAAAGCTTGCCGCCATTGGTGGCCACAAATTCCAACGGCACCTTGGCACCGCGCACTGCAATGGGGTCTTCACTAATCAGGTTGGCGGGAACGCCGTCCGGTGTGGGAATGGTACCCAGCGGCTGGGGGCGGTGATCCTCCGTAACGTAGGCATGGGTGCGCAGGTATTGGAAGTAAGCCGTTACCGCTGTTTTGGAAAGGTGAACGCCGTCCGAGAGCGTATAATCCGTCTTGGCCCAGCCGGTGGTGTTGTCCCGCAGTACTTCCGCGCTGTTCAAAAATTTGAACCCGTTTTCTTCGCACATCGTTACGAGCGCAGCGTTGTATGCGTCTACCTGCGTCATGGTCAAACGGGGGTTTTCCCGCTGCTTGTCCAGCGGCGGGATGGCGCTGACGATAATGTCACAGTAAAGCCATGCGGTTTGAATGGCCTGCAAACCTTTTAAGTAAGAGGAAATAAAATTGCTGGCATCGGTGGAAGAACCGCTCAGATTGTTGGTCCCGAAACAGATGACGATGCGTTTGGGCTTGAGCATGGCTACGGCATCCGGGATGGTGTACATCGTAGAGGAACCTTTAAACTTTTCGCATTTTAGGGTTGTGATGGCGCCGGCTCCCATGCTGACCACGCCGATGTTGTTGTTCAGCGTGGTGAAGGCTTGGCCGGTATCGTCTGCATATAATAGGTATCGTGCAGTATTGGAATCCCCGATAAACAGTGTTTCGTCCACATAGCTGCGTCCGGCATCAGGGGTTTGCGGCAATACGGTGCCCACAGCGGCGTTTTGTACTGCCAGATCGGCAGCATGGGGAAGCGCCGCATTTTCGGCAGTGGCGGTTTCCGCTGTTTCTGCCGTTTCAGCGGTGGCGGTAGGGGCGGAGGCCGGCGGTGTGTTGCTGCGCATCAGCCAAACGATTCCGCAAAGCACGATGACTAGAACCGCCAGACCGCCACCCAATAAAGACAACTGGCGGCGACTGAAACGATCCAGAGGTGGAAAAGATGGGAACTTCATCGCGGAACACTCCTCGCAGCATCAATATAGTTCATCATACACCATTTAGAGAGGCCACGCAAACAAAAATAGTAGAAAAACGGCACATGGATCCACAATGTTACAACTTTTTATAGGCAAAAAGAAATTTTCAGAGCAACCTATTGACATTTCTACCCGAAAGGAGTAAACTATACAAGTCGGACAAATTTGGGCCTGTAGCTCAGTTGGGAGAGCGTTCGGTTCGCATCCGAGAGGTCAAG
>NZ_CALADU010000113.1 GCF_937890665.1 uncultured Subdoligranulum sp. | reverse complement strand
TGCGCTGCCGGGGGGCTGCTTTTGTCTGGCGGGTCAGGCCCGCGTCAGGGGGCGTTGCCGGGGCGTGCGCCCCAAGGGGGCGCGGCCGGGTTACTTATCCTGATTCTTGTTTTTGCGGCGCAGCACCAGCAGCACCACAACGGCGGCTGCTGCCAGCAGGGCCACGACGATCAGTGCTTCCACCGGCATCGGGTCGCTGGTCTGGGGTACTGCGGAGCCGGCGGCGTTGGAAGCGCCGGGGGCGCCGTTGGCCGCGGTATCCTCGGCAGGGGTCTGGCTGCTGCCGTTGTTCCCGCTGCCGGTATTGCCGCTGTTCCCGTTGCCCGCATCGGAACCATCGGAAGGCTCCGAGGGGGCCGTGCGGTCACAGTAGGCCACTGCGAAGGGCGACAGAGAGTGGACCGTCACGGTCAGGCCGTCGGCCGTGTACAGGATATCGGAATCCTTAAAGATCTCCATTTCGCCGTTGTCCTTCATATGCACAACGGTGAACATATGATCGCCGCCGGTGATCGTTTCGCCGGTCGCCTCGTCGGTGGGGTAATCAAAGGTGACTTTGAGACCCTCGGCGGGGAAGTTGTCGGCCGTGACTTCGATCTTGCGGCCTTCTTCATCGACCAGGTAGAGCGTGACATCATAATAGAAGATGCCGTCGGCGGACTGTTTCAGTTCCGCTTCCGCGGAGAGCTTCATATCCGCTTTCAGCTCGTCTACCGTGTCGTACTTGTCTTTCAGCCCGGCGGGAACTTCCGTCAGATCTTCGATCGCCAGATCGGGTTTGCCCCAGCCCGCGTACAGGGTCATGTTGTCCATGATGGGGGTGCTGAAATCGAACGGCTGGGTCAGATCCTCGTCGGTATACCAACCGGCAAAGAAGAAATCCTCCTTGACCGGGTCGGCCGGACGGTTCACCGTGGCGCCCTTCAGGACCGTCTTGGCGTTGACGGCGCTGCCGCCGTTGGTATTGAACGTGACGGTGACGACCGCGTCATCGCTGCCTGCAACTGCCAGCCAGCTGATGACGGGGGCCTGGGTGCCGGTAGCCGTGAGGGTGTAGCTGATCTTCTGCGGCTTATCCAGCGTAAACTCGTAGCTGGGGATGATGTCGCCGCTCTTGCCGGTCAGGTTGATCGTGCCGGAAGCCAGCACCGTGCCGTCCTCGGCCGTGACCGTGGCAGTCATCGGGCGGTCCATGCCCCACCATTCGCGGTGGGCGGAGGTGAGGGTGTAGGCGCCCGCAGGCAGCGTCAGCTCATAGGTCAGCGTTTCGCCGGATGCATTGTCGTGGCCGTAGATGCCGGTATCGGTCTTGTCGGCAGGGGAGCTGGAAGCGCGGGTACCGGCGTCGGTATCCACCAGACCCCAGGCGCCGTCCTCGCCAACAAGCTGGTCATACCTGTCGTTGAGCAGCTGGTCGCCCAGCAGCGCCTTGACGGCATCGTAGGCCGGGGTGCTCGCCTGCGAAGCGGGATCGCCGCTGACCGTATCAATGAAGTAGGCGGTGCCTTTGGGCACGATCTCGACCGGGATCGTGACGCTGAGCGGCACGTCGATGGCGGTCAGGCCGCCTTCCACGCTGCCGGTGACATACGCGGTGCCGTAGGGGGTGCTGTAGTCGCCGCTGCGTTCCCAGGTGATGCCCTTGGTCACGACCTCGCCGCCGCCGGTCTTGACCTCGACCTGCGCGGGCAGGCTGGCGGAAGGTTCGCCGTCCACAAAGGCGGCCAGGGTCTCAGGCAGGTCGCTCTCGATAGAAACAAGGATATCGTCGCTGGCGGGGAGCGGCCCGCCCAGCGTGTAAAGGGCGTCGATGACCAGCTTGCCGCTGTTGACGACGACCTTGACGGTGTGCTTGGCGTTTTCCAGGCCGGTCAGGGTGTAGGTCTCGTACCGGCGGCTGCTGGCGGTGGTGGCAACATCGGTGGCCACCTCTTCCCCGTCCACATAGACGGTGAGCTTTGCGCTGCCGTCGTTCACGCCGGTGATGGCAAAGCCGGTGCCCGCCACCGGGAAGGTGAAGGTAAAGCTGGCGCCGTCCGCCGTGTTGGTGCTGGTGGTGCGGTACCAGTCATCCGCGCTGCCGCCGCCGGGGCCGGGGATGCTCCAGCCGCCCGCATATTCAACGCAGTCGTCCTGGCCGTCCACCATACTGGTGGCGTAGGGAATGGTGCCGGGGATGGTAGTGACTTCGAGGTTGTCGAAGTAGACCTTGTTCCAGCTGGAGCTCAGCTTGACGCGGCCTGCATCGAAAGGCGCGGAATCGGCATAGGTAAAGACGGGTTCGCCGTCGATCAGGGCGGTGATGCTGCTGCCGTTGGCGGCGACTTTCAGGCTGTAGCTGCCGTCGGGGTCGGCGGTCACATTGCCGCTGCCCAGGGCGCTGCCGCCGCGCAGGAACTCCCACTTGCCGTTGCCGTAGATGCGCAGGGTGTAGCCGTCCTGGTTCCAGTTCATGCCGGTCTGGCTGCGCACGCCCAGGCCGGTCCAGACGTTGGCGTCGGCATTGGGAATCTGCACGTCCACGCTGGCCTGATAGTTCATCCAGCGGAAGTCGCCCACGATGGTGGCGGGATCGCCGCCGTTCCACTGGCTGACGCCGGCGTTCAGTTCCTGCGCCAGACGGCCGTCCTCGACCACCCAGGCGCCGTGGCTGTCCAGCAGATAGCGGGGTTCGTTGCCGCGGGCGGTCAGGTAGGGAACGTCGGTCTCTTTTTTGGTGACAGCGTTGTACTGCTTCATGTCGCCTTCTTCTTCATAGTCGAAGTCGTCGGCGTAGAGGTACTCGTCCTCGGTGTTGGCGTTCTTGCCGGTGGAATCGGTATCCAGAATAGTGCGGTCCTCGGTACGGATGCCGTCGGCGGGCATGGCCAGTTCCTCGCTGGTCTTGTATTCGTCCAGCGTGGTGGCGGTCACGATGCTGTACGCGGGGATGGTGACGAGCCAGCCGCCGTTCTCGCCGGGCTGGACGGTCGCACCCTTCTGCATGTAGCTGTCGGTCTGGGTGACCCAGGTCTGCAGGCTCTTGGCTGCGGCCGCGGGCAGATCCTCCACGCTGATCTTGAAGGTCTTTTCGTTCTGGGTGTTGTTGACGAACACCACCGAGAAGTCCTCGCCGTTAGGCGCGGCCAGGGTCAGATAGCTGGCGTCGCCGTTGATGCCGGCGGTGGCGTGCTCATTGTCACTGCCGCCGAAGGAAGCGTGGCTGGCGCCGGCGATCATGCGCCAGATGGTGTTGTTGTTGGGGTCATCATCGGGCGTTTTCTCCCAGCCGGTGACGGCAAAACGGGAGAAGTGCGCGATCATCTGCAGGGCGGGATCGTAGTGGATGTAGCCGCTCCAGGGATCGCGGGCGCTCAGCAGTTCCTTGTGGGCGTACTGAATGCCCTCATAGAAGCTGCCGATGGCGGGCTGGAAGATGTAGTGCGAACGGCGGGACGCCATAAAGGCGTTGGGGATGCTGTCCGCCAGGGCCAGCGGGCTCTGGTAGCCGCCGATGGTGTTGGCGCCGTAGCCGTTCTGGGTGTCGGCGGTCTTGTTCTCCTGCAGTTCGGAGTAGCCGAAGGTGGCGCAGCCCTCGCTGTACCAGACTTCCTTGTCATCCACGTCGGCCATCGTCACATAGTCGTCGGTGGCGTTGGTGCGGTAGTGGAAGCCGATAATGTCCACGGCGTTGTACAGGTCCTTATCCGCGCGCATCGAGGGGACGATCTGCAGGCCCTTGTTTTCGTCCGAAGCGATGATGCGGATATTGTTATAAGCCTGCTTGGCGTCCTCGGTGAAGTAGGAGGGGAACTCCGTTTCGTTGGCGACGCGGTCGGCGAACCACTTGATGAAGGCTTCGTCAGGGTCGCCGGTCTCGTTGGTGTCGGGGTTCACGAAGTCCACCACGTAGCCGAATTTCTCGTAGGCGTCAAAGATGGTCTCTTTGTACCATTTGTACATGGCTTCCCAGCCCGCGCCGGTGCGATCGCTGTCCCACTTCTGCTGTACCCAGGTGGGCATGCCCCAGCGCAGGATGCTGACCTTGACGTCGGGGTTGATCTTCTTGGCGTCGGCGGCCATGACGAAGCCGGGGGAGCGGGAAGCGTCGGCGTCCTCGTTCTCATAGCGCATGGTGCAGGCTTCGGCGCCGGTGGAGTTGTTGCCGTCGTTGCCCATCTCCATCTTGATATGGGTGAACAGCGGATGTTTGCCGCCGAAGAGATACTCCATCATCTCCCAGTAGGCGTCGGGGTTTTCGGCTTTGTAGTCCAGCAGCAGGTTGCTGGTGGAGTTGCCGTTCAGCATGCCCCAGCCCTTCCAGGTCAGGCCGTTGTCCTTCACGTTGGCGGCGTCCAGGTCGGACTTTTTCAGGACGATCTGGCCGGGGATCGCAACATCCAGGGCGGTGTTCAGTTCATTGGCTGCATCGTCCACCTTGCTCTGCTCGTCCCAGGCGGGAACATTCTCCAGCAGGGCCTTGGCGGCCGCCAGGGCTGCGCTCAGGCGTTCGGGCACGGCGTCCGCGTCGATGTCGGTGCCGATGGCTTCCTCAGCGCGGGTGACGGCTTCCTGCAGGGCAAGGGTGTCGGCAAGCAGGTCGTCCTTGGCGGCGGCGCGCTTGGCAGTTTCCGCTTTGGCATCCTCCGCGGACATGGCGTAGTTGCCCACGACGATGTTGTCGTAGGTGCCCTCCTGCATATAGCTGGTTTTGAAGGTACGGGACAGCATGGCCGAGATGCCGTCCATCTCGCTGAACTTGAAGCCCAGGTCGGCCACGCTGCCGGCCAGTTCGCCGTCGATGTACACTTCGACCGCGCCGTTGCTGCCGTTATCCTCATGGTAGACCACAGCGACCGAGTTCCAGTCGTTCTGCTTGCAGCCGGTAAGCGGCACGGAATTGGCGCTGACACCGCCGTCTTCACTGTTGGTGCCATAGCCGAGCTTGCCGGTCCAAAGGGCAAGGCGGAGTTTGTTGGCTTCTGTGCCGATGGTCAGCGCGGCACGCTTGGCGTTGTTCCCGTCGGTGTCGTCACCGCTGGGCGTGGTGGGGTTCACGTCAAACAGCACCGTGAAAGCCTTGGACTTGAAAACATCGGTATCCGCAAAGGATGCGTGATATTTGTTTTGGTTGTCCCACTGGGTGTTGTTGACAAACACCTTGCCCATGTTGCTGGTGTCCTTCGCCACAGCGCCTTCGGCATAGGTCAGGCCGTCGGTCTCTTCCAGTGCTTCGGACAGCGTGGGTTCGGCGGGTTCCTCCTCCACAAAGGGGGCGATGCCCACCCAGCTGATGACGGGGGCCTGATTGCTCGTGGATTTGGAGGTGAGCGTTACGGTTTGGGCTTCCGTCAAAGTAAAGTCAATCGTGCTGGTAAAGCCTTGATCGATGGCGGTGAAGGTTTTGGAAGTCGTTCCCAAAACGCTTCCATCCTTATCGGTAAGCTGGACTTCGATTGCACGGTCGTCTTTATCCGGCTCGACCGACCACCACTCCCGATGGTAAGAGGTGATGGTATAGGAACCGGCATCCAGTGCAAACTGGTAGGTCAGCGTAGCGCCGGTGGCGTCTGCGCCGTAGATCCCGGTATAATCTTTGCTGGCTTCGTTTCCGCTGGCGCTCTTGGTGCGGGCATCGGTTTCCACCAGGCCCCAGGTGGTGTCCTGAGTCTTGCGCTGGTCGTACCGGTCGTTCAGCAGCGTGCTGTCGGCCAGTGTGTGGATCACATCGAACGGTTCGGTGGTTTCAACGTCGGTCATGTTGCCGCAGTAGGAATCCACAAAATAGACCGCGCCTTCCGGCACGACCTCTACGGTGTAGGTGGTGCCGTCGGTCGCCTCGGCGGTCACGGTCTCCCACGCGGTGTCAAAGGTGTCTGCGGTCACGCCGTCCACCCAATCGATACCTTCAGGAACGGTATCGACCCAGGTGGCGATGTGGGTGTTGCCGGCTTCCTCCGCAAGGGCCTCTGCGGCCGGGTCGGGGGTTGGCGTTGCCTGCGGGGCGGCGTCCGTTTCGTCCGTCGCGTCCGGCTCGCTGCCGGGTTCGGCGGCGCTCTCCGGGGTCTGCGTTTCTTCAGGGGCGGCGCTCTTTTCGCTGTCGGACAGGTCCCCGCCAGCAACTTCTGAAGCAGCAGAAGCTGTATCAGAATCGATACCGGGGGGGGGTAATTCCTCGGCGAACGCCGCAGTCGGCACCATACCGGCTACCATTCCGGCGGCCAGCAGTGATGCCAAAAGGCGTTTCCCCTGGTTGCCAAGTCTTCTCATTGCCTTTTACATTCTCCTTCTTTGTGTCTGAAATTCCGCGCGGGTTTGGGCATACGGAACGAAATCCGCGCGCGGTGCACAGAATTATTATAAAAAACGCCGAAGCGGTTGGACATGGAAAAATCCAAGATTTTCCTGTCATTTTTTGATCTCTCGCCCGCCCGCGCCCCAAAAATCCCCGGTCATTCTCATGCAGCGTTCATCTTTTTGTGGTATGATGGTGGAAAGTACGAACACAAGGAGGAACGAACCATGCGCATCCTGGTGGTGGAGGACCAGCCGGAGATGAACGCCCTGCTGGTCAAGCAGCTCACGGCCGCCCATTACAGCGTGGACGGCTGCCTGAACGGGAACGACGCGCTGGAATATCTGGCGGGCGGGGAATACGACGCCGTGGTGCTGGACGTGATGCTGCCGGGGGTGGACGGGCTGGAGGTGCTGCGCCGCCGCCGTGCCGCCGGCGACAAGACCCCCGTGCTGCTGCTGACCGCGCGGGACGGGGTCGAGGACCGGGTGCGCGGGCTGGACAGCGGCGCCGACGATTACCTCGTCAAGCCCTTTGCGCTGGCCGAACTGCTGGCCCGGCTGCGGGTGCTGATCCGCCGCCGCAGCGACCAGGTCAGCGACGTCATCACCGTGGGGGACCTGCGGGTGGACTGCGCCGCCCGCACCGCCGCCCGCGGCGGGCAGGGCATCCCGCTTTCGGCCAAGGAGTTCGCCGTGCTGGAATACCTGGCCCGCAACGCGGGGGTGGTGCTCTCGCGCGAGCGGATCAGCCACGGCGTCTGGAACTATGACTACGAGGGCGGGTCCAACGTCGTGGACGTGTACATCCGCTATCTGCGCAAAAAAATCGACGAAGGGCGGGACCGCAAACTCATCCACACCGTGCGCGGCGTGGGTTACGTTCTGCGGGAAGAACCATGAAACGCTGGACCATCACCGGGCGGGTCACGCTGCTGTACACGCTGTTCATGGTGCTGCTGGCGGGCATCGCGCTGGGGTTCCTGTTTTTTGCCGGTGCCCAGAGCGCCCGGCAGGGCAAGCTGGCCCGGATGCAGGCCATGGCCGCCGCCAGCGGCCGGGAGATCGACGCCCGCGACGGCGAACTGGAGATCGACCGCGACCTGGAAGCCTTCGACGACGGGGTGTACCTTTCGGTCTACGACGCAAAGGGCGTGCCGCTGTACGGCTTCGTGCCGCGCAGTTTTGACAATTCCGCCGTGTTCGCGGCCGGGGAACTGCGCACGGTGGAAAGCAACGGCCACACGTGGTATCTCTACGACGAACCGTTGCAGGTGGACGAATACGGCACGCTGTGGGTGCGCACGGTGACGGCCGCCGACGCGGTGGACAGCACGCTGGGCGCGCTGCTGCGCGCGGCGGTGCTGGTATTGCCGGTGTTCGTGGTATTGGCGGCGGTGTGCGGGTATCTGGTGACGCGGCGGGCGCTGCGCCCGGTGCGGCAGATCACCCAGACCGCGCGGGAGATCGGCGCGGGGAACGACCTGTCGCGCCGCATCGGGCTGGGCGACGGCCGGGACGAGATCCACACGCTGGCCGGGGAGTTCGACGCGATGTTCGCCCGGCTGGAGGATGCCTTTACCCGGGAAAAGCAGTTCACCGACGATGCCTCCCACGAACTGCGCACGCCGGTGGCGGTGATCCTGTCCCAGAGCGAGTATGCGCTGGACCACGCCGAGGACCCGGCGGAAACGCGGGCGGCGCTGGAATCCATCCATGCGCGCGCGGGGGAGATGGCGGCGCTGCTGTCGCAGTTATTGCTGCTGGCCCGTGCGGACAAGGGCCGTCAGCCCATCCACCGGGAGGCGCTGGACCTGAGCGAGCTGGTCGCGATGGTGGCCGAAACCGAAGCGGAACAGGCCGCGGCGCGGGACATCGCGCTGCATACCGAGATCGAGCCGGGCGTGATGGTGCAGGGGGACGAAACGCTGCTGATGCGGCTGTTCATCAACCTGCTGGAAAACGGCATCCGTTACGGCAGGCCCGGCGGGTGGCTGCGGCTGACCCTGCGCCGGGACGGGGACACGGCGGTGGCCGTGGTGGCGGACAACGGCATCGGCATCGCGCCGGAAAACCTCGAACAT
The DNA here is from genome assembly GCF_937890665.1 of uncultured Subdoligranulum sp. The sequence continues at coordinate 3,510 of NZ_CALADU010000113.1, read as the reverse complement.
ATCTGGCAGCGGTTCTGGCAGGCGGACCCGGCGCGCAGCGGCGGCGGGGCCGGGCTGGGGCTGGCGATGGTGCGCTGGATCGCTGAGGCCCACGGCGGCACGGTCACGGTGGAAAGCACAGTAGGGGAAGGCAGCGCGTTCACGTTTACGATGCCTGTTCTACTTTCTTGACTTACTTTCTTGAAAGAAAGTAAGCAAAGAACTTTTAATTAAAATCGCACATTTGTGCGATTTTGGATAGAATTTCTTTGGTTCTTTCTTTGCAAAGAAAGAATAGGAAAACAAAAACGGTAAGCCTTTGTAGGAAGGGGGCAACGGCATGAAAAAGGCCCTTCGGCGGGCAATCATCAACACGATGATTTATGTGGGAATTGACCTGGCTGCATGGTTTGGGCGCCCGATCCCGTTTCTATGGTTTAGTGTCTGTACCGTGGTATATTACATGGGGGTCTTGGTGATCCTGGGTCTGGCCCTCAGGGATTTCAAACGCGAATTGAGCGTTCTGTGCCCGGAGATCTACCGAAATTGGGATCAGTTGCTGTACGGGGACCTTTTTATGCCCCGGAGCAAGCAGCTCGAAGTTTACGCGTATATGCGGCAGGAAATGCGCAAAAGCCCCCGCAAGACGGAAAAGACCGAGGACATCGTGCGCGGAACAGAGGATTGGTGCGTTTGGGGCGTTGGCTTGGGGCACTGGCTTGTGTGCGTGATCAGTATGTGCGTAATGGGCCTTAACGGGAAGATAGGTTGAATGGCCCGCCGTATATGCTTGTGGGGGCTCTGGCCTTACTTTCTTGGAAGAAAGTAAGCAAAGAACTTTCAATTAAAATCGCACATTTGTGCGATTTTGGATAGAGTTTCTTTGGCCCTTTCTTTGCAAAGAAAGGGCAGGGAAAAACGACCAAAAGGAGGATGTTCTATGAAAAAGCCCGTTTTGATCGCATTGACCTTCGTTCCCGTTGCGGTGGGGGCGGTCGCGAACGTCACGCTCGCGCTGCCGGGGATCGGCTCCGTCCTGTTCGTGGTCCTGCCGCTGCTCACCACCGTGTTCTGGGCCTGGCTCGGCGCCCGGTACGGCAAAAGCGCATGGAAGCCCCTTCCGGCCCTGCTCATCGGCAACGCCGTCGGCATCGTGTCCCTGCTGGTGTACCTGTGGCAGTACCTGCTGGTCCCCGCCGCCGCCCAAAACCTGGCCCTCGTCACGGCCGCACAACTGTTTCTGGACGCCGCACCCCTGTACCTGCTGGGCCATCTGGCAGTCCTGTTTGAAGCGCAGCCCCAGACCGTGGGCACCGCGTCCATGGCCGCCATGCACGTCCTTTCGTTTGTGTATATGGCGGTGGTCTTTGGGCTGGGCTTCCTCTGGGGCAGAAAAACAGGGCGGGGCTGAACTTACTTTCTTGCCTTACTATTACAATAAATTTGGACAGGAAAGCCGGGCAGCCAGTCCGGCTTTCTTTCCATCTCGTGCCTAAGCTACAATAAGAGGAGCAACTGGTTGACGATGCCTCGCTTGGGCTAACAAGTCCGAAAGAAAGACTGTCAGCCATCCTCTTGTTGTAGCGTTCGATTTGAGCAGGTTGAGCCTACCGGGATGCCGGGGAGTTCGCGTCACCCAATAGATTGAATCGGCAGCGAGAAAAAGATGGGTTCCGGTTGCGGATTCTTTGTATTGGGGGAATGTGAATGAACTGTGTTGGCATTGATGTTTCCAAGGGTAAGAGCATGATTGCAGTCATGCGCCCCTTTGGAGAGGTGGTAGTCTCGCCCTTTGAGGTGCTTCACACCAACAGCGAACTGAGCGAACTGGCAAGGCTGCTCAAAAGCCTGGATGGTGAGACCCGTGTGGTGATGGAATCCACGGGTAATTACCACGCGCCAGTGGCCTGGCTGCTCCACGACGCGGGGCTTTATGTCTCCGTAGTCAATGCAATGCTGGTGCATGACTACGGGAACAACAGTTTAAGGCGGGCCAAGACCGACAAGAAGGACGCCGTGAAGCTGGCCAACTACGGCCTTGACCACTGGCTCACACTGCCGAGATATGTTCCGGAGGAGAATACCCGGATCATGCTGAAGACCTGCTACCGGCAGTACCAGCAGTATTCCAAAGTACAGACCATGCTGAAGAATAACCTGATTTCCCTGCTGGACACCACTTTTCCAAACGCAAACCGCCTGTTTACCAGTCCGCCCCGCGCCGATGGTAGCGAGAAGTGGGTGGACTTTGTAGCCGCTTTTTGGCATTGTGAGTGCGTCTGTGGCTTGTCCGAGAAGGCCTTTACCGCCAAGTACCAGAAGTGGTGCAGAAAGCTCGGCTACAATTTCAGCGAAGATAAGGCGCTGGACATCTATACCTTTGCCTGTGGACAGTTCGGTGTCATGCCGAAAACAGATACGGCAAAATTTTTGGTGGAACAGGCTATTTCCCAACTTCGGACAACTTCCGCCGCGTTAGCTGCTCTCAAGCAGGAGATGCAGTCTCTGGCAGCTTCTCTACCGGAGTATCCTGTGGTAATGGAGATGTTTGGCGTTGGTCCAACCCTCGGCCCCCAACTCATAGCTGAAATTGGCGATGTGCGCCGTTTTCATTCCAAAAAAGCACTGGTGGCATTTGCGGGCATTGACGCCCCGCCCTACCAATCTGGCCAAATGGATGTCCGCAGCCGTAGCATTTCCAAGCGAGGGTCTGCCTCGCTGCGCAGGACGCTCTTTCTGGTGATGGGCGTCCTCCTGCAATGCGCTCCGGTGGATGAGCCGGTTTACCAGTTCATGAACAAGAAACGCTCTGAGGGCAAGCCCTACCGAGTTTACATGATGGCCTCTGCAAATAAGTTTCTGCGCATCTACTACGCCTCTGTGAAAACCCACCTGGATTCTTTGGAACACGACTGATTTTCTTGTGCTATACCATCAGGCTAGCCGCCGTTTTAATTTTGAGATGCTCAGCGGCTTGATTTTGTGTTGCCTTTTTCGTTGCTTCCAAAAACTGAAATTTCTACTTGACTTTTGTTAGCAGGTCTTTCTGTATGTGGTATATACTGTAATCTATCTACAAAGCCGGAAACATGTTCCCAGCCGGGTAGCAATGCGGATAAACAAAAAAGCCCGATCCTTGGCTTCGGTAAGCCAAAAATCGGGCTGCTGGCTGTATCATTATCTATTTCGGTCTTCGCTCTATTCGTTGCCTTTCGCCTTTCTACATATTGCACAAAATATCAGTCAGAATTTCTACGCCAAAAACTCCACCTTTTTTCAGAAAACGTAGAAAAAGGTGGAGATTCTCCCCTTTCAAAGCCCGAGAAACGACCTTCAAAGCTGCGCGTAGCCCCTGAACCCCTGCTGTTATCCCCTGCGTTATCATTTGACCAACGGCAAATTTTTGAAGGGCAAAAACGCCACTTTCTTTCGCTGCAACGACAAAAAAGTGGCCGTTATCCAAAACGACCACTTGACTTGGAGGTGACGACCAGATTTGAACTGGTGAATGAGGGTTTTGCAGACCCTTGC
>NZ_CALADU010000112.1 GCF_937890665.1 uncultured Subdoligranulum sp. | reverse complement strand
CAAAGATGTGGGGGTCCATTTAGTCCAATAAAATGTCCGCAGGCCCTAGTCTTTGCGCCGAAATATCGGCGCAAAGTGTTCTACGGCCAGAAGCGCAGAGAAATCGGAGAGATTTTAAGAACACTGTGCAACTGGAAGAAGGTAAAAATCGTGGAAGCAGAAGTATGCCCGGACCATATCCACATGCTGGTCGAGATACCGCCGAAATATTCGGTTTCGAGCTTCATGGGGTATCTGAAGGGGAAAAGCAGCCTGATGCTGTACAAGAAATTCCCAGAACTGAAATTCAAGCATCGCAATAGGGAGTTCTGGTGCAGGGGATACTATGTGGATACAGCAGGAAAAAACGATAAAAAGATAGCAGAATACATCCGGCGCCAGTTAGAAGAAGACCAGGCAGGCGAACAGCTGACAATGGGAAACTTCTAAACAGCCCGTTTACGGGCGGCAAGTAGCAATCCTTCGCGGCTGGCAGGCCGTACCAACGCGACGTGACGCGTGCGCTAGTACTCCAGGGTTTCACCCGTCTGTGCAAAACCCCCGGCTCCGCCGGGGGATATTTATTCTTTCCTTGATGAAGTGACTTTGGATAAGAAATCGTTTATGCTCCGTTCACGAATTTCGCTGTTCCTACCGGCACGATGCCACGCATAGCGGCTCGCATCGCTTCATCCCGAGGATGAACATAGAAGTGAGTGGTAGTCGTCACATCGGCGTGACCCAGCAGGCCCGATACTGTTGCGACGTCGATGCCGTTTTCGATAGCGCGTGTCGCAAACGTGTGTCGCATGGCGTGAAATTTGACATGTTCCAGATGCAGTTGCCGCAGAATCCGCGAAAAGTAATGGCTGAGGTTGTCCGGGTCCATCACACGGCCGCAACGATTAAAAACGATAAAATCTTCGTCGCAGGCTTCCCGACTGAACTCTTTTGCAAAGCGCTCCCGCTGCAGCTTCAACAACTGCTGTACCACGTCTGGCATATATAACTCTCGTTCCGAGGAAGTTGTCTTTACAGAACCGAATACCAGCTGCGTCTTTGATGCCATAGGGCTTGAGTCGATATCACTGATGCGGCGCACGGTACTTTCAACGGAGAGCATCCCGGTGGATTCCTGATAATTTTTCCACCGCAGGGCGCAGATCTCGCCCAAACGCATACCTGTGTACAGTGCCAGTAGAATGCCAGCTTCTTTGTGACCGAAATGTTCGAATAGATATGTTTCCAAGACCCTCTGGGAGTCATTGGTCATAATTTGAACCCGGCGGCTTTTCACAGACTTGATTGCGGTCAGCGGAACGGGATTGCTGGGCATCAATTCTTCGGCCGTAGCGAGCTTCAATGCAACATCCAACACGGCCCGCATATTGCGCAGGCTCTTAGTGGACAGCGGTCCCCCGGTACGAAGATTGCCTGTCCGTGCCTGTTCGTTGAAAAAGCGCTGCAACACGCGTGGCGTCAGGTTTCCAAGTTGGATTTCTCCTATTGCAGGAATGATGTGTTTTACGCAATTATCTCGATAGTGCTCATAGCCGGACGGTTTGGAAACGGGCTTTACATAAGCGTCAAGCCAATACAGAAGCCAATCTTCCAGAGTGGTTTCTTCGGAAAAGTCAAGAATACTTTTTTCATTAGTTTTTGTAACCTTCATAATGTGTACTCCTTTTATCGGAAAACACACGGCACAGGTCAATTTGTGAAACAAACACATCAGCCTTGTCATATCGTAAGAACGCTGCTATACTGAGTTTGGTACGGTGCAGCAAGTCTGTTGTGTAGGTGGTTGCATCACCTGCGCAGGTAAACGGGAGGGTCCAGCTTCCGCTTACCGCCGTGCTGTTTTTGTGCCTATAATACAAATTGTATAAAAACGTGAGCATATAACCATTCGGCGTTTCGTTCGCATGGCTCACTGCATGCGCGTTTTACCCGGAACGCCCGGGCGAGCAGGCAAAATTCATTCCGGCACAATTTCGCACGGCCTGCCTGTGCGCAAAAAGTTCCCATGTACCCAAGGAACGGAATTCCTTATTTTGTCTGACGCAGTCCCTCATGCAGAATGTTTTTTGCGGCATTAAGATCCCGTTGCATTTGTGTTCCACATTGTGGGCAACGAAAAACGGAGAAGGCCAGGGGAAGTTTGCCAAGATGTGCACCGCATGCCGAGCAAATTTGAGAGCTCGGATAATAGCGATCGACTCGCACGACACGCTTTCCCTGCATGATAGCTTTACTTTGCAGCTTTTGCAAAAAGGCGGGGTACTGATTATCTTCTATTTTAGGGGTAAGGCGAGGATTTTGACGCTTCATACCCACAAAATCCAGATTTTCGGCAGCAATGAGGTCGTGATTCTGCAGGAGACGCTTAGATTGCTTGTATTGCCAATCACGACGTTGATTTTGAGTATGTCGGTCCAACTTGGCCAGTTTGGCGCGCAGGGCACGCCAGCGCCGGCTGCCAGTGTGCGCACGGGACAGGGCTTGTTGTAAAGCTTCCCGTTTGGGTTTGGACTTTGCCGCGAATCCGGGATATTCGGCACTGTGACCATTGGAGTCACGGTACAGACCGTCTTGTGCGTAATCCAGACCGATGGCCCGGTCGTAGAGTACAGGCGTGATGGGGGCCGGCAATTTTGCCGTGTATACGATAAGTATATGAGCGTAGTAGCGCCCTTCATAGGAGCTGTAAAAGATTTGGCCGCTGAGTGCTTTTGCACCGACCGGGAGCGGGCGATGAGTATCCCGCAGGATTGTCCCGATAGTGGGAACAATAATATGGAATTCGCTGACTGCCATTGTTTTAAAATAGAAGCAGCGCTGATTCCGTGTGGCCGGGCGCAAATAAATCTTGTTGTAACTTCCCTGCCATAGCTTTTGTACTGCCTGGAACAACTCCTTTCGGGTGTGATCCAGGGAGCCTTGGTAGTCGATGCCGGGGCAGGAAATACTATATTGACGAATGGCAGTTTCCGCATCTGCTTTGTGGGCGTGTTGCCCATATAGTTCGTTAATGCGGCGTGCCATGGCATTATAATTTTCATCCTCAAAGTCAAATCGGTCGGCAAGCATAGTCTGCTGCTCGGCGGTAGGATAAAGGCGATATACATAGGTCCGATACAGGACAGTTTCCGGTTGATTCATAAAGAGTAGACCTCCACTTGTGTTTTGAAATTGTGTGTTGTACAATGGAGGCAGGAAATCGTGACGCAAAAATGATTTTCCTGCCGAGCGCAGATCCATGTTGCCGCATGGGTTTGCGCTATTTTCTTTTTCGATGTTTTCTGGTCCAATACTTGGGGTCATGACCGCAATCACGGCGCATATGCAATGCAAGAGAGGCGGTCAAATTCATTGGGAACTGAAGATAGCTATAAACAGACATTTTCATAAAGCACACCTTTCCGGGCGTAATGCCCTGTATCAAAAAGAAAAATAGACGGAAGCAACATAACCATCTGACGGCAAAACCGGGATTGCCGGTATGAAGTCGGTTCAGATGAACGGGTACATTCAAATGGTCAAGAATAAATACTTTCATAGAATTATCCTCTTTTTGTAACTGTGGAGTTGTTTTTGTAACTCTATGATTTAATTATATCCCGAAAAGTTTCTCTTGTCAACTACTTTATTCACTTTTTAATTACTTTTTTCAGCCGAAAGATTGACTTTGTGTACTTCTGAAGGTATACTGTTAAAAGGGAAAAGGACGGTGTTATCGATGGCAATGGCAGAGAAAATTAAAATTGCTCTCATAAAAAAGGGAATGTCGGTAAAAGATCTTGCTGTCAGCCTGGGATGCACCTCACAGAATATCAGCGGAAAATTCAAGCGCGATAACTTCAGTGAAAAAGAGCTGCAGGAAATTGCTGACGCCATGGGCTGCGAGTTCCGCGGATTATTTATCGATAAAGAAACCGGCGAAGAAATTTGAAACGGCGTTTTTATGACGGCGTATTTATGAAACCTAAAAGCAAAGCCCCCCAACCTTTGGCGATGGCCGACAAAGGTTGGGGGGCTTATTCTGTGTGAGGTTACACTTTCGGAAGGCAGTTTTTTATGTATTGTTGAACATCAAAAGGGACAAGTTTACTATCTCCACGTAAATACAAAGGATGGTGTGGATGTCCTTTTTTAGAACGGGGACCGGCACTGTACCAACAAGCATGGAACTCTTGCCCCAAAAGAAGCATATCGCAGAGGCAGGAGGCAAGATAGGTACGCTTTTCGATAAGTGTTCCCCAAGCGGCCCAAATAGAAGGTGAATCGGACTCGGTTTGAGACAGTGCCCACCGAAAAGCGTTCATGTTTTCTCGATGAAGTATCGCATTGCATTTCGGATCCAAATTGTCCGGCTGTGTAGCGCGTTGAGCGTACACATTAAACATGATAAAACTATCAAAGCCGTTGGCAACAGCAATTCTCTCTACGGATTTCATGGTGGGGTCCAGCATATTGGGGGTTGCCGTGGAAGGGTTGATGCCAACACAAATCAAAGGATTTTCGCCTACAGTACCTAAAACGTAGCGATAGTCACAGTATATAGGGGGAACGTATAACCACCGGGCAGAATCGTAGTCATGCTTTATATGGTGTGATTCCTCCAGCGCCAGAGAAAAAGGTTGGATATGTTGTTGTGATATATTTAGAGAAGAAATATGCATAGGGGCCTCCAAATAAAAATGAGCACCTAAATTGTTTTGGGAAAAGCGATTAGTTGGAAGAAGAGATTACGGTTGCGCCTTATTTTTTGTGCGTCCAGCGCTCTTATTGGCGGACTTCTCCAGCGCTCTGTGATAGGCGCTGTCAAAGCGAATCATAGGAGGAAGATTTTCCGCAAGCGGACGGTAATCGGCTTCATATAATACGGCGCCTTTTTCGGTGCGGGATTCTGCTTTTACACTGAGCGTCAGCGCATCGGCAGGGCAGGTGTTCCAGATGTCGATTATGAATCCGGGACTGCTGCCTTGGAAATCTCTATCAATGAATTGAATAGAAACTTCCGATATATTTTCTGGGAGAGAATCTTTCGAGTTTGCCAAATCGGATTGGGGTGCTGTAAAAATGTGACGTCGATTCAGCTTGTTATACATCTGAAGCAACCAATCCGTGTCCAGCAAATCGGAGTGGCGAATATCGGCGTTGCGGATATCATGCCCCATCAAATATTGCAGTTCTTCTTCAGTCATCAAACAGACGCTGGAAAGAATGGTGGCATAGTGTCTTCGCAGCAAATAAGCGGTGGGGCTTTCTTCTTTTACGGATTTGTTTGCCTCGAGAAGATGAGAGGCGTAAACCAGACTTTCTTCATTGGTACGGATGCTGCGAAGCAAATTCCTGATTGTGTCGCCGAAATGCTTGCGAGTGCAGAATTTTGTACAGTCCTCGGGAGAATTTACAATGGGAAAATCCTCCAAGCAGCCGTTGGGATGGGATTTCTGAATGTATTGCATACGCTCTTGCAATAAAGAATCCAATTCGGCCGGTATGGGTAACACACGATAGGCGTTTTTGGTTTTGAGTTGATTTTTGCTTTTATTCGACGTATCCAAGGCGCGATAAATATAAAGAGCCTTTACGTTTTTCGTCAGAGGTTGGATTGCGCGATACGTCAAACCACAACATTCACTGGGACGTAGTCCCAGATAGAGCATCAGTAATCCACCGATAAATACACCGTCAGGACCATTGAGCCCCTTGCGAAGGACTTTGGCAAATTTGATTTCTTCGCGGATTTGTAAAGAGCGAGGAAGTTTTACGATTTCTGCAATTTCTTGCTCTCGAAGTTGTCTCAGCTCCTCTTTTTTCCCGGCAGAGCCTCTTTTAGGCAGGGCTGTTTTATGATAATTCCAGATAGAACCCCAGCATGGATCAGAGTATGCGGGCAATTTCTCATGTACAAAAGAGGAAAGACTTTTTAAAATGCTGCAGAGTTTATCCTTTGTGGCATCGGAAACTTCGCCACTTTTTGATTTGGCCCTGGATTGTTGAACGTATGCATCAACAGCTGCAGCAAAATGCTCGAATTCCAGGTCCCTGAAGGGGAGCCCTAAAGAATCAAAATAGAGCGCTTGCATTTTTTCCATCATACGGTGATATGTTGCCTGAGTGTTTGCGTTCCACAAGCGTGCGGTAGATAAATTGGCGTTTGGCTTTGTCGCCATTGCCTCTTCACAATAGGTGAATAGACTTAGGGTGCTTTGGTTCAAGTCCTGCCAAGTCAGTGTCAGAGATTCTCGGATTCCCATCGCAAACAGCCTTCTTCCGTTTTTATGGTGACCCCATGTGCAGAGGTAATGGTAACCGTACAAGGGCGACGGATGTAGAGTCTGGTGTGTAGTATATGATTAAACACACCATCGATATGGTGCTTCCTTTCAAGTGGGCCATTTGGCATTTTGGGAGGAAGAGTGCCCGGAGCTGCTACCGCCATAAGCCCGTAGCTCATCTGCACACACATATGATATTGTTTATGCGCGTTATTAAAATCAATGTAATGTTGACCGGCGGTATCGATTTGAGCTAACCCGCCCAAGTAACGAATCTCGTTCTGCTGCAGCCCGCACAGAAATTGCCAAAAATGGCGACAGCTTTGTCGGTAATTTTCTGGGCGAAAAGAAACCTGTATACGAACAGCCTGTCCGTCATCACGGTGATACTCAAGAAAACTCTTTTTAAAATCACGGAACAGTTTTCGGTATTCCGCTTGCAATTCATTTACCTTAATACGCTGCCCGGTTTTATCGTAGCAAAACAGAGGCTTCTGCGGCGCTTGCGCAGATTGTAAAATCAGTTTCACCAACAAAAATGGAACAGGCACATTCCGATAACTTTCTGAACTGGGAAGCTCGCCGGATATGATATAGTTCTTGTCATTATCGTTTTTCTTTATGGGGACGCAGCGCTTGGTAATACGCAGCTGGTAAGCACGATAATTGGGAATTGGAAGTAAATCTTCGCTGTCCAGAGCACAGACTTCCTCGGCTGTTAAACCTAAAAACAACATCAGTAACTGTGCTAATGCCAGTGAATTGCCAGGTTCTTTCGTAAGGGCTTTCCACAAAAGGCGATAATCGTCCACACTCAAACTTTTTGGGCGCAATCCTTTTCCCATCTTGACACCTACGCCGGAACGCACAGTGAATTGCTTTTTAAATAAAGCCAGAATTTGATTCTGTTGCTCATCGGAAATGCTTTGGAGGAGCAGATACTCACGAAAAACTTTTTGAAGAAGAGCGCCATAATCATACAGTCGTTGGGTCACGTTCTTCGAGGACATCAAAGTCGGCAACGGATACAACAGACTTGGACAAGCTTTCTTGAATTAGCATATAAGCTCTGCGCTCGACGACTTTTCGCAAGGTGGTGAAAACGTGTGTGCAGAGAAGAGGCAATTCATGTTCATGCAATAATCTCGAGAGATCCAAATTTCCCAAGCATAGAATAACCTGTGCCATCATTTTTTCTAGGGAAGATGCTTCATCACTACTTTTTGAATATTTTGTTTGAAAAGAAGATTGCTTTTGTAACCAGAAGACTGCTAATTTTGCGGAGAGCACGGATGCCCTTTCCGGCGTTTTTGTCAAATCACACTCTCGCAGTTCTTCATTTTTGGCCAGTAGTTTTTGCACGCCTTGCAGAATCTTTTCCGCAGGAGGGGTATGCCGCGTCCTGTTTGTCTTTCGTACTTTTTTGAGCGGCGTTGTATAGCGCAGACGAACATCGGCCCCTACTTTTCTTTTCAGTGAAGAACTGTAGAGGTACAACTTGATTTGATTCGCTGTGTTCCCTCGCTTGCGATTGGCAACGGAGATGGAGGAGAAAGTGTAATGTACGGACAGACCGTCACAAAGTTCTAATATGTGAGGTGGCTGCCGAACACGTTTTTTGGCGGCAGATATGGTTGCGGAATCCATTTTATATCCTGTCCCTCCCGAATTTAGCAACAACTTTTTTAGGCGAAAATCTACGGAAAATTCTTTTGTTCGGACGGGGAAGGGGAATAAGATTTCCCCAACGAGCCTTTCCTGCTTATAGTGTACCTAAAAATGTTGACAAAGGCAATAGAATTCTATATAATTACCTTAAATTAAGGTATATAGAATAAGGAGAATTTCACGAGCATATAGAGAAAATAAAATACGAATTATCGAAATAAAAAAGAAGAGGTCTTGCCTCCAAGCTCATAACCCGGAGGTCGCAGGTTCAAGTCCTGTCCCCGCAACCACCAAGCCGGTCAACCGAATGGTTGGCCGGCTTTTTTGCTGCGCGTTTGCGGGTTATGAGACCGGCGAGCGAGCTCGTTGGGCAGAAAATCCGACCGCCGCCAGTGGCGGAAACAGGGAGGATTTTCTGGCGCAGCGGTCGGCAAAGGCAAGCGGCCAGCGGACCGCGAAGCCTGCGCCGGGCACCGCAAGAGGCCCGCAGGGATAACCCGGAGGTCGCAGGTTCAAGTCCTGTCCCCGCAACCACCAAGACTCGGTCTGAAAAGACCGGGTCTTTTCTTGTGTTAAAACGCGACAAAAAAGCAGAGGTTTTTTGCTTCGTTTGTCGATACTTCGCACAATATTCTTTCTGATAGTTGCAAAAAAAGATCGGCGAAGCCCATGTGTTTTCGGGTGGCTCGCCGGTCTTTTTTGCGCATCGGACGCCTTATGAGCCGGGCCTTTTCCCCGTTGTTCGCAGGCAGCCTGTCCGTTTTTTGTCCCGGAAAAAGCTGGCCATGCATCTTTCCAGCGGCCCGCCCGCCGGTCTTTTTTGCAGGAAATACCTTGCAAAATTTACCGGCGGCATAACAGAACCTTGGAAGGCAGAAGTCCTGAAAAATGTACTTCTCTAACTCCTGACACAAAGAAAGAGCCAAGCAGCGCTGTCCACGTTGTGAACGGCGCCGCCTGGCTGCATTGATATGTCGGATCTTTATAACCGGAAATGGGACGCGGCAGACCTGATACGCTTTGAGAAATTCTCCGAAATATGGCTAGTCGACAGATTTCTCTTCGCGGGATGAATCGATATATTCAATCAGATCTCCCGGTTGGCAGTGCAGGATGCTGCAGATTTTCCCGAGGGTGTCGGTGGTGACAGGCTTGTCATGGCGTATCCTTTGCAGAGTTTGCGCATCAATTCCTTCGTTGGCCAAACGGTAGAAGGAAATATGGTTCTCTTTCATAAATTCCCGCATCGGACGAAACGAGATCGGCACTGCATCACCCCCGTTTTTGATTATTATAGGGGGCTTGCCACTTTCCATTATAGTGATTATAATCACTATAATGGAGGAATAAAAGTGATTGTTACGTTTTGCGGTCATTCGCAGATTTCGCAGTGCCAGGCAGTGGAAAGATAGCTATATGGTGTGACACAGGAATTGATTGCGCGAGGCGCCACAACCTTTTATCTGGGTGGTTATGGTGCCTTTGACAACCTGGCGGCATCTGTCTTGCGGAGACAAAAGGAACAGTATCCCCAGATCGAATTGGTTCTTGTCATGGCCTATCTCAACGACAGGAGAGACGCTTCCGGTTACGACAGGACCATTTACCCGCCGCTGGAAACCGTGCCGCCCCGTTTTGCGATTTCTCGCAGGAACCGATGGATGGTCCAGTCTTCCGACATCGTGGTGGCCTATGTCCTCCATGACTGGGGCGGGGCGGCTGCAACACTTCGATGCGCCATACAGGAAAAGAAGCAGATTTTTTCCTATTGCGATGAAATGATCCCCTGACACAGCCTGCAGGTCGCCTCCCGCAGGAAGCACATCAAATTTATTTTTGAAAGTCCCTGTAATGGCCCGTCCCGGATGCTATAATGAAAGCAGCACGAAAACCGGCAAGACAAATCCGGGGACAGGAAACAGAAGGACAGGAGGCATGCTGTCATGACAAATTTACCATCCACCGAAACGATGGAACGCATCTCCCGCCAGGAACTGGCAGAGAATCTGGACGCTGTGCTGGACCGTGTGCTCCGGGAAAACATCGGGCTGGTCATCACCAATGAGGGAAAGGACGATCTCGTCCTCTGCCCGTCCTCCTGGCTGGATCCGTTCCACACGGAGGACTTCGGGTCGGTGATCAACTGCGCGCTCCGCTACGCCATGCACGCCGAAGACAAGGAGAGTGAGGCGGTCATCCGGTATCTCCGTCATCGCTGCGGGATATTGGATGAAAAGACGCTGTCGGTGGCGGTTGCGGACCTGGACAAGGAACTGAAACAGCCGTCGCCGTCGCTCAAGAACCCGCAGGTCTGGCAGGAACTGCAGGGAATGTTCCGGCAGCAGCTGGCCGAACTGCGAGCAGACCTTTCGGAGAATGCAGCGCAGCAGGACTCCCTTTCAAAACACGATAAACCGTAGTATTCTGGTGAAAAAACCGGGAGGACACCCAATGAAATTGAAACAATGGGCGCAGGACTGGTTTGCCGCCTGGCAGGCGTCCCATGCCGGTTCCCACAGGACCGCGCAGTCCTATCAGGGGCTGCTTCAAAATACAATCCTGCCCTGCCTGGGAAGATATGAACTGGCAGAGCTGACGCCTCTGCGTCTGAAACGCTTTTTTGCCGGTCTGCCCGGCGGAAAGGCCAAAAATACCTACAAGCTGCTGCGGACCATCCTTCAGCAAGGGGTGACGGCAGGGCTGCTGGCAGAAAATCCCTGTACGCCGGAGATTTTAGGCGAAGAAGTCCTCGCCAGACGAAAAGCCGGACCCCACCGGGAACAGCCTGTCTTTACCCGGGAGGAACGGGAAAAGTTGCTGGCCGTCTGCGAGGAGGAGCTGTGGGGCAACCTGATCCGTTTTGCCTTTGCCACGGGACTTCCCCAGAGGGAAGTGCTGGCCCTTCGGAAGGAGGATGCGGACCTGGCCGCCAGCCGGCTGACTGTGCGCAACCGGGTCGCCCGCATTGCCGACGAACAGAGTAAGGAGCGCAAAACCAGGCTGGCGCTGCTGCCCGTCCAGTCCTATTCCGTCCCGCTGCCGGCCGCCTGCAAAAGCATTGTGGAATCGCAGATTCGCACGCTGTGTGCCCTGCAGGCGGTGGATGCCCGCTGCAATCCTGACCATCTGCTGTTTGCCACACCGGACGGACGCCCGGTGGAAGCCAATGTGCTGCGGGAACATCTGGCGCTGCTGGAGAGAAGGGCGGGCGTACCTTGTCTGACTTTCTCAGCCATCCGGGAGACCGCCATCCGCCAGGCGCTGGAGGATGGCGGAACCGCCGCCGAAGTGATGGAGCGGTTCCATTGCAAGGACCGGCAGGCCTTTTTGCGTAGATATCACCAAAAGTAAAACGAACAAGCAATGAATAAAAATCACGCGCTTTCTGTAGAGAAAAGCGCGTCAGCTTGTGGAGAAACCTGCTTTGGCAATCAGGCCAGGGCAGGTTTTCTGTTTGAAAACAAGAAGACAGATAGAAAAAATAGTGAAAGAACAGGTGCATTTTGTGGCGAATTGGACCACATTCCAATTCCCGTTGTCCTCGTTTTCCGGCGTTCTTCACCGGCATTTTTTATCACCTTACACCATTCATCTTATTTTCTTCCCATTTACGAGAAAAAGGCCACCTTCCGGTGACCTTTTTCGACAGTCTGAAGTACAGGCAATTGGCTGTACTTCTTTTTGGTATTCCTATGCGAACATTTAGGTTTCGCCACCGCGGTTGAGGGTGCGCCGGTTGTTGGGGAACCAAATGGCCGGAGTGAACACCGCCAACCCCACCGCTGTGGTATCCCCAGGGTTGGAAACAATGTGGGGCAGGTTGGACTGCACCACCGTGGTATCCCCGGCGTTCAGGCGGATGGTCTCGGACTCCACCAGTACATCCAGCTGCTCCTGTTCCAGCAGCAGGATTTCCTCACTAGGATGGATTACCGGCAGG
>NZ_CALADU010000111.1 GCF_937890665.1 uncultured Subdoligranulum sp. | reverse complement strand
CATTCGTTGATGGTATCCCCCCGGTTGTGCAGATAGTAGACCTGCCCGCCACGGGCCAGTTCCTTGCGGATGGCCTCCGACACAATGCCCTCGTCGTATTCCAGCACGTAGGTTTCTACCGGTTGCCGTTCAAAAGGCGGTTGTTCGATGGTGCTCATATCCCGAATGCCGGACAGCGCCATATTTAAGGTGCGGGGAATGGGGGTGGCAGACAAGGTCAGCATATCCACCCCGATAAAGGCTTCTTTGAGCTTCTCCTTGTGTTTGACACCGAAGCGCTGCTCCTCATCAATGATGACCAACCCTAAATCCCGGAACTTCACATCATCAGAGAGCAGGCGGTGGGTGCCTACCACGATGTCTACGGTGCCCTCTTTTAAGCCGCGCAGGGTTTCCTTCTGCTCCTTGCTGCTGCGGTAGCGGGAGAGCAATCCAATGCGGATGGGGTAAGCTTCCATCCGGGCAATGGCCGTGTTAAAGTGCTGCCAAGCCAGAATGGTGGTGGGGGCCAAAATGGCACACTGTTTGCCGCCCATCACACATTTGAAAGCAGCGCGCAGGGCTACCTCGGTTTTGCCCACGCCCACGTCACCGCAGAGTAGGCGATCCATGGGCCAAGGCTGTTCCATATCGTGCTTGATGTCCGCCGCACAGGTTAGCTGGTCGGGGGTCTCCTCGTACGCAAAACGCTGTTCGAAATCTCCCTGCCAAGTATCGTCGGCGGGGAAGGCGTAGCCCTTGGCCTGCTTGCGGCGGGCGTAAAGCTCGATAAGCTCTTTGGCCATGGCCTCGGTGGCAGCCCGTACCCGCTTGCGGGTCTTGGCCCAGTCGCTGCCGCCCAGACGGCTCAGCTTGACGTTGTCCCGATCCCCCGGCGCCGTATAGCGGGACAGCAGGTCCAACTGGGTAACGGGGACGTAGAGCACGTCTTTTTTATCGTATTCAATGCGCAGATAATCCTTGGTCACGCCCTGTACGGCCATCCGTTGGATGCCCGCATAGCGGCCAATACCATGGTTCTGGTGGACGACCAAATCACCCGGCGAAATCTCGCTTAGGCTGTTCAGGGCATCCTTGTTGCGCTTTTTCTTTTTCTGGGCGGTACTTACGCCGAAAGCTCGCGCCGTGAATACCGCGTACTTGGCAAAGGGCAGACTGCACCCGGCGGAAAGCTGCCCCGGCAAAATCTGCACCAAACCGGCGGCGGGGGGAACATCCTCTTCGGTGGTTACGGTAAGTCCTTTTACACGCAGGTCGGCGGCCAGACCGGCCGCGGCGCGAGGCGTACCGGCCAGCACCGTGACAGCGGCTCCGCCGTCGCAGAGGGGCTGCAAATCTTCCAACAGATGGGCGACTTCACCGCTCCAAGAGGGGAGCGCATGGGCCGGTGCGTTGACAATCTCCTTCAACTTTAAGTCCGGCATGTTGCGGGCAAAGTTTTCGGCGCAGATGGTGCGGCAGCGCGCCGGCTGGGTCCACAGCCACGGGGCGTCGGCATACAGCTTGTCAAGACCGGCGGCTAAGACGCCATCGTTCAGCAGCGTGGTCAGTTCTTCGCCACGACGATAGGCGGTAGCGCGCTGGGCCTCTCGCAGAGAAGCGGGCTCCTCCAGCACGAGGATCGGATCTTCCAGATAGTCCAGCAGAGTGGCGGGTTCCGGATACCGTACCGCCCAATACTTGTCTAGGTTCACCGGCACGGCGCCGCCATCCAGTTGTGCCAACTCGGGGGCCATGCAGGCTTCCAATGCGGTGCGCTTTTTACCCCGCTGCTTTTTCAAAAAGGCGCGCAGCAATTCTGCCGCGTCAGCAGGGGCGCCAAACAGCACTTCCCGGGCCGGGCTGACATAGATCTTTTCTACCGGATCCTCTCGGCGTTGGGTGGTCAGATCGAAGGTGTGCATCGTGTCGATCTCGTCACCCCAAAACTCCATACGTACCGGCAGCTTCATGTCGGGCGCATATAGGTCGACAATGTCTCCGCGGATGGAGAACTGTCCGGGACCATCTACCTGTGTACGGCGGGTATAGCCGGCACCGTGAAGCAGCGCGGTCAGCTCTGTGCGGGGTAGGGAATCGCCGGGACGCAGCGTGCGGGTATTGGCACAAAAATCGGCCTTGGGTGTGGTGTATTGGGTCAGCGCTTCCTCCGACACACAGACGGCCCGCAACCGTCCTCCCACCAAATCTCCCAATACGCCCAGACGCCGGTACTCATATTCCCGGGATGTCCCTTCGATGGGACGCAGTACGTAATCTCGGGTGGGAAACACCGCGGCTGGGACTCCCAGCGTATTCAGATCTGCGGCAAAGCGGGTGGCTTCCGCTTCACCGGGGGTCACAAGGCAGAGCGGGCGGTCCAACTGGGCGGACAGCGCGGCATAGACCAGCGCACGGCCCGAGCCGGGCAACCCAAATAAGGCGCATGCCCCCGGTTCGGAGAGCGCATGCGCCAATTTTTCATATTCTTTGGTTTGAAGTAAACGAGCGGTAAATAGTTTCATACAAACGCAGTAGCCACCATTGACGCCCCGTCCACCTCAAGATAAGGGGGCGGGAACGTTTGGAGTTGCAGCTCATAGATCGTGGAAGGGAAAACCACCGGGAATCTGCCGGGAAACGTCGGGTTCCGCACACAGCGGCGGCTCCTTCCGCTATAAAGATTCAGGAAAGCACAATGACGAATTAGGCGGCGTTCAGATATTCCTTGGCCAGCCAGCCGTACTGTCCTTCGTACTGAACCACGACCCAGGTTTCGTCGGCATTGGTGCCCAGCGCAGTCACAGCTGTACCGGCGGGGATCTGGGCAACCTTATCAAAATCGGTGCCGGGACCGGCGCGCAGATTCATGTTGGAATCCGGCGTAACGGTAAAGTTGGGCTGTTCGCCTTCGGCATAGACCGTGGTGGGCTGTTCAGACAGGCCGTCGAAATTGACGGGCGTGGGTTCCGGCGTAGGCTCGGGCGTGGGCTCTGCCGCTTCACTGGAGGAATCTCCCTCGGCGGGCAGGCTCTCGCCGGAATCTTCCGACAACGTTTCACTGGTGGTAGAAGAGGTGCTGTCCGGATCGGCGGTTTCGCTGCCGTCAAAGGTGCCGGTCAACAGCAAAAAGCAGAACACGATGGTGGCGATCAGCACAATGGCGCACAGCAGCAGACGAATCATTGCTTTTTTACGAAGCGAGCTCATGGGTCTATCTCCTTTAGCGATTAAATTTGTTTTGTGCATACTGTAAGTTGCCGTCCATCAGCAGCTTGCAGGCCTGTTCAATGTCCGGGTAACGGTCGGTCACCGCTTGACGGTCCTCGGGGGGGAGCTTGCCCAGCACCCAAGCGGCCAAATCATATTGGGGATTGGGTTTGGCACCGATGCCGATGCGGATGCGATAGAATTCTTCGGTGCCCAGACTGGCGATGATACTTTTCAGGCCGTTGTGACCACCCGCCGAACCGTGGGGGCGAATCCGCAGATGTCCCGGCTGTTGGGTGATGTCGTCGCAGAGGACAATAATATGATTGGCCGGAATTTTGTAAAAGTTGGCGGCAGGGGCAATGCTCTGACCGCTGAGGTTCATATATGTAAGCGGTTTGAGCAGCACCACTTTGTGCTCGCCGGCCTGTGCGGTGCCGTATAGGCCCTGCCATTTGCTTTTGTTCAAGTCGCAGCCCCATGCCTTGGCCAGATGATCCAGAGCCTCAAACCCGGCGTTGTGGCGGGTGCCGTCATATTTCGGTTCGGGGTTGCCCAATCCGGCGATCAGCCAGTCGGCCCCGGAAGTATTGCTGAAAAATGGCATAAAAAATCCAAAACGCTCCTTCATGAAGTTTCTGTGCAGAGAGCATCCGCTTCTCTCAGGCGGTGACAACAACCCGACTACCGAAAGGGAAGAGGGCCAACCGGGCAATTTTGAAAAACTGCAACCCGAACGGGATCCCGACGATGGTCAAGCAGAGGACGCAGCCCCAGATGGCATGGCTGATGGCCAACGGCAGGCCGGAGAGCAACAGCCATAGCAGGTTGAACAGCAAAGACGGTGCACCGCCTGCATAAAGAATCTCTTTCCCAAAGGGGAAAAGACTTAAATTGGCAAACTTAAAGCACTGCATTCCAACCGGAATGCCGACGATGGTAATGCACCAGAACAATCCGGCCAATGTCCAGCTTAAAGCGCTGAACAGTCCACCGAATAGACACCAAAGCAGATTGCCGAGAAAACGCATACCGGAATATCCTTTCTAATAAGGGTTACAGGTTGTGCAGTCGGCCCTGCAAAACCAACTGTGCTTTGGTCAGGTCAGCCTTTTTGACAAAAATTTGATACTCGATGCTGCGGTCCATTCGCTCTCCCACCGAATACATCGTGCCGGTGCGTCGGGAGGCACTGCTGAAATTCACCGTTCGGGTGCGGCAGGGGATTCCTTCCTTTTGCAGCATCTGCAAGACCTGACTGTATTGCACGGCATCAAAGGTGCATACGAGTTCCTGCCAGCCGAGAATCGTAAACAAGATGGATAGCATACTCAACCATCCTTTCGCTTGTCCGCCTCCAACTTTTGCTTTTTGGCAATATACTTTTCCAGCTTATGTTCGCCCCAAGCGCTGACGTTGACCTGTTTGGCACGTTCAATGCCCAGTGCTCCGGCGGGTACATCTTTTCCGATGGTGGAACCTGCCGCCGTGAAGGCGTGGTCGCCCACCGTAACCGGCGCCACCAGATTGGTGTTGCAGCCAATGAAAGCATAATCCCCAATGGTGGTGTGGAACTTGCCTTCGCCATCGTAGTTGCAGGTGACGGTGCCGCAGCCGAAATTGCAGTACTTACCCACCGTGGCATCGCCAATGTAAGTCAGATGGCTGACGGTGTTGCCCTCGGCGAAGTCGGCATTCTTGGTTTCCACATAGGCGCCCAGATGGCAGCCTTCGGCAGTTTTGGTGCCGGTGCGTACATGGGTGAAGGGGCCGATCTTGTTGTTGGGGCCGATGTGGCTCTGGTAGCACTGGCTGGCATTGATGGTCGAGCCGTCCTCCACCACGGTGTCCTCCAGCAGGGTGTTGGGTCCGATGACACAGTTGGTGCCAATCACGGTTTTGCCCCGCAGGATGCACCCCGGCAGAATGACAGCGCCGGGGGCGATCTCCACTTCGGCATCAATATATACGTCACGGCTGATAAACTCCACGCCGTTTTCCAAATGACGTTCAAACGTAGCGGCATAGCGCTGCTGTGCCAGCTCGAAATTTTCTTTGGCGGTAGGCATCAAGGCGTCCTCCTTACATATTACTATACCTTGTTGCTATTGTACCCCACGCGGGCGATTTTCGCAACCCGAAAAAGGGCGGGAAACACAAAAAAGCAAAACTTAAAGCATAAACAAAAAAAGAGCGGCGCTCGAACAATTTCCGAACTTTCCGCCCAGTATATTTTACACGATTTTTGTGCAAATTGCAATACCTTAGGGAGAAAAGTTTGGTTGTTTTTCAGCGAAACTATTGAGCATTTTTTTAACAATCCACTGGAAATTCGATTTGGGGTCTGTTATAATGGACTTTGCAAACACGAACGTTGTGATGCAAACACGTAACCGTTTTTGGGAGGTTAGTATGAGCAAGAAATTCTTGTACCTGTTCAAAGAGGGCCATGACGCCTTCGGCGGCGACCAGACCACCATGAAGAACATTCTGGGTGGCAAGGGCGCTGGCTTGGCCGAGATGACCCACGCCGGCATGCCGGTTCCGCAGGGCTTCACCATCACCACCGAGGCCTGCACCCAGTATTATGCCGCGAGATCAACGAAGAGATCAAGGCTGACATCTTCAAATACATGGGCATTCTGGAGGAGCAGACCGGTAAGACCTTCGGCTCTGTGGAGAACCCGCTGCTGGTTTCCGTCCGTTCCGGTGCCCGTCAGTCCATGCCCGGCATGATGGATACCATCCTGAACCTCGGCCTGAACGATCAGGCTGTGGAAGGTCTGGCTAAGAAGACTGACAACCCCCGTTTTGCCTATGACTGCTACCGCCGCTTCATCCAGATGTACTCTGATGTTGTTATGGAGCTGGGCAAGAGCTTCTTTGAGGAGCGCATCGACGCCATGAAGGAGCGCAAGGGCGTGACCCAGGACGTCGATCTGGACGCCGACGATCTGAAGGAACTCGTCAAGGAGTTCAAGCAGATCTACCGCGAGAAGCAGGGCAGCGAGTTCCCGCAGGACCCCAAAGAGCAGCTCATCGGCGCCGTCAAGGC
>NZ_CALADU010000110.1 GCF_937890665.1 uncultured Subdoligranulum sp. | reverse complement strand
GCCCCTATGGGGCCGTTTTGCAAACCCCACGTTCAACGTGGGGTTATGATTTATGTTGCCCCGTCCGTCACGGCTTGCCGACGCAAAGGTCAGGAAGGGGTTAGCGTAATTTGAATTCCTCTTTTAGAAGATTTACTAGAAATGTCGCAGTTTCTTTGTCAAATTGAATTGATTGGCTGACCCTTCCGGGGGTTTCACGATCGATGCGCCCATACGTATCAATCTGTACATACTTTTCGTCATCCATCTCGAATACTGTATAGGTTGCGTGTACTTTCTCATGGATGGTGTTGCGGTTTTTCTCGATCCTCTTAATGCTATCCAGACTGATTTGAGCCATGGTTATACCTCTCCATTCTGATTTTTTTCTGCGCTGCCTTTGGCAATCGAGTATAGTGGCGGTTGCTGTCAGCGGGGGCGACCTTGTGGAAAACGAGGATACAGGAACCATTCCGTTGCCGTCCGGCTCCTGTGTGCTTCAATGCGGTTTCGTGACGTTCGGTTAAAGTAAATATTTAATTAAGTATATCAGATAAGAGGTATAAGGTAAAGCTTCGGCTTTAAAGTAAAGCGCGGCAAAAGGCCGTTACCAAAGGCGGATGTTTTCTCCGGTCAGGCCCACAAAGGCGCCTGCTGCGGCTTCGGAAGAATCGGGATGAGCCAGCAGCCATTTGTTTCTGGCCCACAACAGTGCGCCTTCGCCACCGGCACCGATCTTTCGGATTGGGTCAGTTTGGAAAACGGCACGGTCAGCTTCTCCTTGGCGGATGCCGCCGCAGCCATTGGGTGGCGGACCGGGCAAAAAGGCGCGCCCCTCGGGGCATCTGCGCAGAACACCGGTCCCCAAAGCGGCCTTTTTTGTTCAAAACTGCCTTTGCACCCCGGGGCAAAATCCGGTATACTGTAACTACCAACGTGTGGCCTTGCTGCGTAATTCCGGTTGCGTAGCAGGGCCGCACGTTATTTTTTTGCAAGAAAGGCGGAACCGTTTTTTATGGAATCTTCAAACCAGTTTTTGGGCACCCAGCCCGTGGGCAAGCTGATGGGCCGGTATGCGGTGCCCTGCATCATCTCGCTGCTGGTGGGCGCGCTGTACAACATCGTGGACCAAATCTTCATTGCCAACGCCAGCTATTTGGGCTCCTACGGCAACGCGGCCAACACGGTGGTGTTCCCCCTTACGGTGGCGGCGCTGGCCATCGCGGTCATGGTGGGGGATGGCTGCTGCGCCTTTGTCAGCCTTTGTCTGGGTCAGGGCCGGCAGGACACCGCCAAACACAGCGTGGGCAACGCCATCGAGATGAGCGTGGCCGCCGGTGTGGTGCTGACGGCCTTGTACCTGCTGTTTCAAACGCCCCTCATCGCCCTGTTCGGCGGCACCGTCAACGAACAGACCTTTGCCTGCTCGCAGGAATATTTCTTCTATATCACTCTGGGCATTCCCTTTTATATGTTTGGGCAGGCCATGAACCCTGTCATCCGCGCCGACGGCAACCCCGCGTTCGCCATGGGCGCCACGCTGGCAGGCGCCTTGGTGAACATCGTGCTGGACCCGGTGTTCATCTTCGGCCTCCGCTGGGGTATGATGGGCGCCGCCGTGGCCACCGTGCTGGGGCAGGTGCTGACCGCAGCGCTGTCGGTGTGGTACATCCTGCATATGAAGACCATCCGCCCCGGACGGCGGGATTTTCTGCCCAGCCGCACGGTCTGCGTCAAGACGCTGGGGCTGGGGATCACCAGCTTTTTGTCCCAGATCTCGCTGGTGGCGGCCATGGCGGCCATCAACAATATGCTGCGGCAGTACGGCGCGGTGGACCCCATCTTCGGGCAGGCCCAGTACGCCCAGATCCCCATGGCGGTGGTGGGCATCGTCATGAAATTCTTCCAGATCATCATTTCGGTGGTGGTGGGCATGGCCGCCGGCTGTATCCCCATCGTGGGCTTCAATATGGGCGCCCGGCATCTGGACCGGGTGCGGGCCCTTTTTACCCGGCTGCTGCTGGCCGAAGTGGCGGTGGGCGCCGTGGGCTTTGTGCTGGCGGAGTTCTGTCCCAGGCAGCTCATCTCGATTTTCGGCGCCGCCAATGAGAGCAGCTACTACACCGACTTCGCCCTCAAAGCCTTCCGGGTCTACCTCTGCCTCATTATTCTGGCCTGCATCAACAAGGCCTGCTTCATCTTTTTGCAGGCCATGGGCAAGGCGGTGGAATCCACGGCGCTGTCCATGATTCGGGAAGTGGTGTTCGGTGTGGGCTTTGCGCTGCTGCTGCCCCGCTTTTTCGGGCTGGACGGCGTGCTCTACTCGATGCCGGTGTCGGACCTGCTGACCTTCCTTGTGGCGCTGGTACTGATCCGGCAAACCTATCAGGAATTGGGAAAAAAGGAGGAATCTGTATGAAACATCGCATTTTGACCATCAGCCGGGAATTTGGCAGCGGCGGGCGGACCATCGGCAAGACGGTGGCCGGGCAGTTGGGCCTGCCCTGCTACGACAGCGAACTGATCGAAAAGATCGCCGTGGAAAGCGGGTTTGCCCCGTCCTATGTGCAGGCCGCCGAGGAAGCCGCCCCGGCGGGGCTGCTGGCAGCCTTTTCCGCGAACCGGGCCTTCGGCCCCACCAACGAGGACCTGCTCTGGCAGGCCCAGCGGCAGGTGATTTTGGACTTGGCGGCGCAGGGACCCTGCGTCATCGTGGGGCGGGGCGCCGACTACATCCTGCGGGACAAGGCGGACTGTCTGACCGCCTTTATCCATGCCGACAGGGCGTTCCGGGCCCGGCGCATCGTGGAGGTATACGGCGAGCGGGACCAAGCCCCCGAGGCCCGCATCCGGGAAAAGGACAAACGCCGGGCGGCTTGGCACCGCTTTTACACCGAGGAAAAATGGGGCGATGCGAAGAACTACCAGATTTGTCTGGACAGCGGTATTTTGGGCATCGACCGCTGCGCGGAACTGCTGCGGATGCTGTATTGAACAAAAGAACCGAAAAAGAAAAAAGCCGCCCCGCATCGGGCGCAGGGGACGGGGTCAGCCAAGACGGTCGTCTTGACAAAAAGCAGCCTGTGGGTCTACAATCAAAACAGACAATTTGATAAGACCCAAAACAGACGAGTAGTGTGTATCACGTAAATCCAGTTGATGCCGCTGCTCGTCTTTTGCTTTTTGGGAAAGGGGGAAGTGAAACGATGATCCGACAACTGTCCCGCAGTATTCGGGAATACAAGACGGCCTCGCTGGTAACGCCGCTGCTGGTCAGCGGCGAGGTGGTCATGGAATGCCTGATACCGTTTCTCATCGCCAGATTGGTGAATGAGGTCAAAAGCGGCTGCGATATGACCCGTATGCTGCGCTACGGCCTGCTGCTGGTGCTCATGGCGGCGCTGTCGCTGGCCTTTGGGGCACTGGCGGGGTGTACCTGCTCCAAGGCCTCCTGCGGGCTGGCCCGCAACCTGCGCAAAGACATGTTTTACAGCATTCAGGACTATTCCTTTGAAAATATCGACCACTTTACCACCTCCTCGCTGGTGACCCGCATGACCACCGACGTCACCAACGTGCAGAACGCCTACATGATGATCATTCGCACCGCCATCCGGGCGCCGCTGATGCTGGTGTTTGCCTTTGCCATGGCGTTCCGCATGGGCGGGCGGATGGCGTGGATCTTTCTGTTCGTGGTGCCGTTCCTCGGCGTAGGGCTGGCGCTGGTCACCATCAGGACAATGCCGCTGTTCAAAAAGGTGTTCCGCAAATACGACCGGCTGAACCGCTCTGTGCAGGAAAACATTCAGGCCATGCGGGTGGTCAAGTCCTTTGTGCGGGAATCCTACGAAGAGGAAAAGTTTGCCGAAGCCGCGGGGGATGTCTGTACCGACTTCACCCGGGCCGAGCGGATTCTGGCACTGAACAGCCCCATGATGCAGTTCTGCATCTATGCGGTCATGGTGTTTGTGCTCTCCTTCGGGTCCTATACCGTCATCACCACCCGTGGGCTGGCCTTGGACGTGGGGCAGATGTCGGCCCTGCTCACCTACAGTTTTATGATGCTCAACAGCCTGATGATGGTATCCATGGTCTTTGTGATGATCACCATGGCCGGGGAGTCGGGCAACCGCATTGCCGAAGTCCTCTCGGAGCGCAGCACTCTGGCCGACCCGGCCGAACCGGTAAGAACGGTGGCCGATGGGTCGGTGGATTTCGACGGGGTCAGCTTCAAGTATGCGGCCTCGGCCCGGCGGATGGTTTTGCAGGACATCGACCTGCACATCCGCTCGGGGGAAACCCTCGGCATCATCGGCGGGACCGGTTCCTCCAAATCCTCTCTCATCCAACTGATTTGCCGCCTGTACGATACGACCGAAGGCTGCGTCCGGGTGGGCGGCGTGGATGTGCGCCGTTACCATCTGGAGACCCTGCGCAATCAGGTGGCGGTGGTCCTGCAAAAGAATGTGCTTTTTTCCGGCACCATCAAGGAGAATCTGCGCTGGGGCAATCCCCACGCCACCGACGAGGAGCTGGTGGAAGCCTGCCGTTTGGCCTGCGCCGATGAATTTATCCGCACCTTCCCGAAAGGGTACGATACCTACATCGAGCAGGGCGGCACCAACGTGTCCGGCGGGCAGAAACAGCGGCTTTGCATCGCCCGGGCGCTGCTCAAGCGCCCCAAGGTGCTGATTTTGGACGATTCCACCAGCGCGGTGGATACCAAGACCGATGCGGCCATCCGCAAGGCGCTGCGCACCTGCCTGCCCGATACCACCAAGATCATCATTGCCCAGCGCACCGCCTCGGTGGAGGACGCCGACCGCATTCTGGTGCTGGACGGCGGGCGCATCCACGGCATGGGCACCCATGCCCAACTGCTGCGCACCGACGCCATTTACCGGGAAATCTATACATCCCAGAACAAGGAGGGCACCCAGATTGAAGAATAGTTCTACCGGGGCCTGCTGCGTGCGGCTCCTCAAAACCTTGCTGGGGTTTTATCCCGTGCTGCTGCCGGTGACCATCGGCTGCATCGTTTTCAATGCCATTGTGGGGTCGCTGCCCTCGGTCTTTATGCAAAAAGTCATCGCGCTGGTGGAGCAAAGCTGGCAGGACGGCGTCTGGCACGCGGTCAGCGGGCAGATTTTGCGCCTTGTGGGGCTGCTGGCGGTGTTCTATCTCTTGTCGCTGGCGGCGGGGCTGGTGTTCAACCAGCTTATGGCCATCATCACCCAAGGCGCCCTGAAAAAGCTGCGGGTCAAGATGTTCGGCGGTATGCAGCGGCTGCCCATCCGCTATTTCGACACCCACAACCACGGCGACATCATGAGCTACTACACCAACGACATCGACACCCTGCGGCAGATGATCTCCCAGAGTTTTCCCCAACTGCTGGTGTCGGTGGTGACGGTGGTGACGATCTTCTGCATCATGGTATACTACTGCCTGTGGCTGACGCTGGTGGTGCTGGCGGGGGGGGCGCTGATGACGCTGCTCATCAAAAAAATCGGCGGCGGTTCGGCCCGGTATTTCTTCCGCCAGCAGACCGCGCTGGGCAAGGCCGAGGGCTTCATCGAGGAGATGATGAACGGCTAGAAGGTCATCAAGGTGTTCTGCCACGAAGCGGAGAGCAAGGTCGCCTTTGATGCCCTCAACGACGCCTTGTTCGAGGAATCGGAAAAGGCCAACCGCTACGCCAACACGCTGGGGCCTATCCTCAACAATATCGGCAACGTGCTGTACGTATTGGTGGCCGTAATTGGCGGGGGGCTGCTGCTGGCAGGCGCCCCCAACCTGAGCGTATCGGGGCTGGCCCTCAATATCAGCATCGTGGTGCCGTTTCTCAATATGACCAAGCAGTTTGTGGGCAACATCAATCAGGTGTCCCATCAGGTCAATGCGGTGGTCATGGGGCTGGCGGGGGCCCAGCGCATCTTTGACCTTATGGACGAAGCCCCGGAGGAGGATGACGGCTATGTGACGCTGGTCAATGTGCAGCAAAATGCCGACGGTACCCTGACCGAGGTCGCCGAACGCACCGGCCTGTGGGCTTGGAAACACCCCCATCAGGCGGACGGCACCGTGACCTATACCCGGATGCAGGGCGATATGCGGCTGGAAGGGGTAGACTTTGCCTACACGCCGGACAAACCCGTGCTGCACAACATCACGCTGTATGCCAAGCCGGGGCAGAAGGTGGCCTTTGTGGGGGCCACCGGGGCGGGCAAGACCACCATCACCAACCTGCTCAACCGTTTTTATGATAT
>NZ_CALADU010000109.1 GCF_937890665.1 uncultured Subdoligranulum sp. | reverse complement strand
TATTTTCTATAGCACAAAACTGTTCGGACTCCTGAAAGGTAATCAGCTGTAGCTTTTCCTCCGCAGCGGTAACACGGATCCGAGCTCCCGGTTGTAAGACATGGCAAGGCCCACTATCCGCACAAACATAGCATGCGTCACGGTTATCTTCGTTGGCTACAATTTCCAAGACGCGATGTGCTGCAAAGACCAAAGGCGCTGTATGTACATTATGCGCGCAGACAGGTGTCAACACCATAACATCTGCAGCGCCGTCCAGAACCGGGCCGCCAGCAGAAAAGGAGTATGCCGTAGAGCCGGTAGGTGTTGCCACAATCAGACCATCGCTGCGATAACGGCTGACAAAAGACCCGTCGCAATACACACTATAATCCATCGGATGCATACGGGTTTTGCCAAATACTACCAAATCATTGATCGCTTTTGCCTGCCAATCCGTTTCTATGGCACACGCAGATAAAAGTCCACGGTAAGAAACTGTATAGGCCCCTTTAGCCAACATCTGCAATTTTTGGGGCAGTTCTTCCACCTCGCAGGTTGCCAAAAAACCTGTGCGCCCCAAATTCACTCCCAACACCGGCTTATGATGGAGGATACAAGCGTGTCCACTGCGCAGCAAAGTTCCGTCACCACCAATGGTGATTACCTGATCGGCCTGCCGGTAAGCCTCATCCTCCGGCATAGGCGTCACATATGGCAGTGAGGAGAGCATTTCCTCTTGCGGAACAAGAACCGTTGCCCCCAAATCGTGCAGCATATTGGCCACACGGCTGGTAACCGCTAATTCCCGGTCTTTGATGGTGTTGGGAATGAGCAAGACCGTCATACGTGTCGTCCTTTCCTTCAATGTAAATTGGGTGCCTTGTCCAACATTTCGTGAGCCGCACGCACTACTTCCTCTATGCGGCCCTGCGGCAACGGTTGTGGTTTTTCGCTATGCTGTACATACAACAAAAACTCGATATTGCCTTCCGGTCCCTTAATGGGAGAAAAATCCAGACCTGCCGCCGTAAAGTGATTGGCCAGTGCATATCCCTGTGTCATCTCTAAAACTTCCCGATGGGTTGCTGGATCTCGCACAACGCCTTTCTTACCGACCTTTTCGCGTCCGGCTTCAAACTGGGGCTTCACAAGACATACGCCTACCGCCTCCGGGGTGCAAATCTGGTCCGCCACCGGGAAAATATGCTTTAGGGAAATAAACGAAACATCCACACTAAAAAAGGCAATCTGATCCTCGAGATCTTCCGGCTTTACATTGCGAATGTTGGTCCGTTCCATATTGATGACACGTTCATCCGTCCGCAAGCTCCAAGCCAACTGACCATATCCCACATCCACAGCGTATACCTTAACCGCACCGTTTTGCAGCATACAATCGGTAAACCCGCCGGTAGAAGCTCCAATATCCATACAGACTTTTCCGTCAGGGCGCATGGGAAATACCTGCATAGCTTTTTCCAGCTTTAACCCACCACGGCTGACATACCCAATGTCGTGGCCACGTACTTCCACCTTTGCATCCGGTGCAATCATTTCTCCGGCTTTGTCCACCTTTTGCTCATTGACAAAAACGATGCCGGACATGATCAACGCCTTGGCGCGTTCTCGGCTTTGTACAAGGCCATTCTGGCAAAGATATTGATCCAGACGGATTTTGCTCATAAAGTTTTCTCCTTTATATGGGCCAATACATCAGCCGTCAGCGCCGCCGCATCCAGTTTTTGGTCACGGCGAAGCTGCGGAACATTGGCATGCAGCAGATGGGTGTTATCCACACCATGCAGAAGGTAGGTGCCCTTCCAACCATTTTGCTGCATTGCAAAGGACAACTGTTCCCCGATGCTGCCCGTTCGAACAGAATCTTCTGCAAAAAGAATACAATCGTATTGGGAAAGTGCATTGCACAACCCTTCCGGCAGCGGATACAGCCGTACCAATTTATAACAGTCTGCCGCGACGCCCTTCTGTTGGAGTAAGTCACAAGCTGCAATGATTTCTTCGGCTTCCGCGCCATAACTAACCAACGCCACACGTGCATTGGCTCGGGTCTCAATGCGGTCAAACGGATTTCCACTGCAGCCTAACGCCTCCAGAGCGGGCTTCACTTCACCACGGGCATAGCGAATTGCCCGTGGGCCGCGAGCCTGCTGCACCAGATAGCGCAGCCAATATTGCAGTTCCTCATAATTTGCCGGAGCATATACGGGAATACCGATCTGGCTAAAGAAAGCCGTATCGTAGATGCCTTGATGCGTTTCGCCATCTCCCGGAACCAAGCCGGCGCGATCCACCGCAAACAGAACGTCCAACTTCATCAAATTCACATCATGGATGATCTGGTCGTAGGCACGCTGGAAGAAGGTCGAATAAATGGCCACTACCGGCAATAGCCCTTGGCTGGCCAAACCTGCAGCGAAGCTCACTGCATGTTCTTCTGCCATTCCCACATCAAAGAAGCGTTCTTCATGTGCATGCTTAAAGAAGTTGAGGCCGGTGCCGTATTTCATGGCAGCCGTAATTGCACACAGGCGCGGCTCCTCATCGCCCAGCTCTGCCAACGCAGAACCAAAGATCGTAGAAAAAGAATCTTTCGGTGACAATTCCGGATCCGTCAAATGATTGAGATCGATGGAGGATACTGCATGAAATTCTCCAGGATTCTCCTCTGCCGGTTTTAGGCCTTTCCCCTTCTGGGTCACGACATGCAAAAATATAGGCGCATACTGTTCCCGCAAGTTGTTCAGCATATGATCCAAGAGGATCACATCGTGGCCATCCACAGGTCCGATATATTGGAACCCCATTTCTTCAAACATCGTTGAGTGATAAATACCACGGCGCACAAATTTTTTCCCGTCTTGCAGCAGCTTTACCAGTGCGTTGCCAGCCAACGGAATGCTCTCGAGGACA
>NZ_CALADU010000108.1 GCF_937890665.1 uncultured Subdoligranulum sp. | reverse complement strand
GCGACCTCCGGGTTATGAGCCCGACGAGCTACCATCTGCTCTACCCCGCGATATGAAGGCACCCCGCGTTGGGGTGCTAGATTATAATAGCACAACGCGGGGTACCTGTCAAGCATTTCAGGCAAAAAACTTTGGGCTTTTTCCGATGGCGCCTTGGTTAGGACAGTTCGAACATGCCGTTGTACAACTGGTAGTACTCGCCTTTCTGGGCCAGCAGTTCCTCGTGGGTGCCGCGCTCCACAATGCGGCCGTGCTCCAGTACGATGATGGCATCGGCGTTGCGCACCGTGGACAGCCGGTGGGCAATGACAAACACCGTGCGGCCTTCCATCAGGCGGTCCATGCCCTTTTCGATCAAAGCCTCGGTGCGGGTGTCGATGCTGGAGGTTGCCTCGTCGAGAATCAGAACCGGCGGGTCGGCCACAGCGGCCCGGGCGATGGCCAACAACTGGCGCTGGCCTTGGCTCAAATTAGCGCCGTCGGCGGTCACCATCGTATCATAACCCTGCGGCAGGCGCCGAATGAAGGAGTCCGCGTTGGCGATTTTCGCAGCCTCCTCAATTTCCTGCTGGGTGGCGTCCAATTTGCCGAAGCGGATGTTGTCCGCCACGGTGCCGGTGAACAGGTGGGTATCCTGCAGTACAATGCCCAGACTGCGGCGCAGCGCGTCCTTGCGGATAAGGCGCACATCGATGCCGTCATAGGTGATGGAACCGGCTGTCACATCGTAAAACCGGTTGATCAGGTTGGTGATGGTGGTCTTGCCCGCACCGGTGGAACCTACAAAGGCGATTTTCTGGCCGGGCTTGGCATACAGCGACAGCCCCTGCAAAATCAGATGGCCCTTGACGTAGCCAAAATCCACGTTGTGGAACCGCACATCCCCTTCCAGCGGCTGGAACGGCACCCCCGGACGGCTGCGGTCACACCACGCCCAACGGCCGGTGGTCTCGCCGTCGGCGCACTCCGTCAGGGTGCCGTCGGCAGCCTGCTGCACCGTGACCAGATCTACCGTACCCTGATCCACCTCAGGGTCTTCCTCCATGGCGGTGAAGATTCGCTCGGCGCCCGCCAAAGCAGCCAGCAGAAAGTTGCCCTGCTGGGTAAACTGGTTGATGGGCATGGTGGTCTGCCGCACAAAAACCAGATAACTGGCCAAGCTGCCCAGATCGGTCCAGCCCTTCATGACCATCAGGCCGCCCAGCACTGCGATGACCGCGTAGTTGATATACCCGATACTGACCACCGCCGGGATCATGGTGGCGGCGTAACTTTGGGCACCGGTGCCGGCCTTGCGCAGCTTTTCGTTGCGGGCGGCAAACCCGGCCAGGTCTTCCTGCTGGTGGTTGAACACCTTAATGACCTTTTGCCCGGCGATCATCTCTTCAATATAGGCATCCAGTTCGCCCAGACAGCCCTGTTGTTTGGCGTAGTAGACCCGGCTGTGCTGGGTACTGAAATTGATATACCAGAACATGGCGGCGTAGCCCACCACCACCAGCAGCGACAACCGCCAGTTCAGCACAAAAAGCATGACCAAGGTGCCCGCCACCTGAATGAAGGTCTGGATGACCAGCGCAAAGCTATTGTTCAGCGCATCCGACACGGTATCCACGTCGTTGGTGAAAAGGCTCATCAGGTCGCCCTTGCGGTGGGTGTCGAAGAATTGCAGCGGCAGGGTTTGCAGGTGGGCGAACAGATCGCGGCGGATCTCCCGCAGGATCTTTTGGGCGGCCCGGACCATGATCTGGCTATACCCCAGCGTGCACAGCGCGCCTACCAGATAGATCCCTGCTGTCAGGCCCACCCCTTGCGCCAGATAGGTCAGGCTGCCGTTTTCCAGCAGGCCGTTGACCACCGGGCGGATCATGTAGGTGCCCAGCAAAGCGGCCAACGCGCTGAGGGAGGCCAGCACGGCCACCAGCGCCAACATGACGCAGTGATGTTTGAGATAGACCCCCAGACGGCTGAGGGTATGCCCCAAATTTTGCTGGCGGCGCCCGCCGGTGACTTTCATCATTGTGCGTCGCCCCCTTTCATCTGGGACTGATAGATTTCCTGATAGATGGTGTCGTGAGCCAGCAGCTCTTCATGGGTGCCCACCGCGTGCAGACGGCCATCCTCCAGAATCACGATGAGGTCGGCGCTCTGTACCGAGCTGATGCGCTGGGCGATGATGAGTTTGGTCACATCGGTGAGTTGGGCCAGCGCATGGCGGATGCCCGACTCGGTGGCGGTGTCCACCGCGCTGGTGGAATCGTCAAAGATCAACACCTTGGGATGTTTGAGCAGCGTGCGGGCAATGCAGAGGCGCTGCTTTTGGCCGCCCGACACATTGACGCCCCCCTGCCCCAGATCGGTGTCCAGCCCATCCGGCATGCGGGAGAGAAATTCGTCGGCATGGGCGGCCCGGCACGCCGCCCACAGTTCCTCGTCGGTGGCGTCGGGGTTGCCCCATTGCAGGTTTTCCCGGATGGTGCCCGAGAACAGCAGGTTCTTTTGCAGTACGATGCCCACAGCGTCCCGCAGGGCAGCCAAATCGTAGTCCCGCACGTTGTGGCCGCCCACCTTGACGGTGCCGGTGGTGGCGTCGTAGAGGCGGGGGATCAGTTGGACCAGCGTGGTCTTGGCCGAGCCGGTGCCGCCGATGATGCCCACCGTAGCCCCCGCAGGGATATGCAGGGTGATGTCCGATAGGGCGTTCTTTTTGGCTTTGAGGTTGTACTTGAAGCTGACGTTTTCAAAGTCGATGGCGCCGTTGGGGATGGTGGTGACCGGCTGGGCAGCGTTGTCCAGCGCCGGATGTTCGGTAAGGACTTCCCGGATCCGGCGGGCGCTGGCCAGCGAACGGGTCATCTGCAAAAAGACGCCGGAGAACATCATGACCGAGTTGAGCACCTGCAGCACATAGCTGAGGAAGCCGGTCAACTGGCCCACCTTCATGGTACCTTGCAGGATGAACCCACCGCCGAACCACATAATGCAGAGGATGGCGGTGTACATGACGAACTGGAAAGAGGGGGTGTTCAGCACGGCAAAACGGAAGGTTTCGGTACTGGCGTCGCTGAGTTCCCCGTTGACCTCCTCAAACTGTTGGTTTTCCCAATCGCCCCGGACGAAGGCTTTGATGACCCGGATGGCGGTGAGGGATTCCTGAATGCGGCTGTTGAGGTGGTCCACCGCGCTTTGCTGGCGGCCGTAAAGGGGGGCCACCTTACTGACGATCCACGCCAGCATGATCGCCAGAACGGGGGCCGTCACCAAAAAGACGATGGTGAGTTTGGGACTCAAAACAAAGGCCATGCCCAACCCCATAAAGAGCATGATGGGGCTGCGCACCAAGGGCCGCAGGCCGGTGTTGACGGCGTTGAGCAGCACGGTGGCGTCGGTGGTCATTCGGGTGACCAGCGACGCGGTGGAAAAATGGTCCAGATTGGCGAAGTCGAACTTTTGGACGGCGGCGTACTCGGCCAAACGCAGTTCCGCCGCAAAGCCGTTGGCATACCGGGCGGCAAACCGGGCATAGAGCAGCCCGGTAATCAGCGCCAATACCGCGCAGAGTACCATCAGCCCACCCTGCCGCAGAATGATGGACAGATCGTGGGCGGGCACGCCCTCGTCGATGAGGGTGGACATGAGCACCGGAATGACCATCTCGCACCCACATTCCACAAAGAGCAGCGCCACCGCCACCACCAGATCCCGCCGGTAGGGTTTGCTGTAACCAAAGATCAACCGAAGATCCTGCATGGACATCGCCTCCTAAAATTCCTATACCAAATCATCGGGGTCAGCGCCGCCGGTCGGGCAGTTGGCTGGCCACAATGGCACCAAACATCAACACGCAGCCCGCCAGCTCGGCGTCCGAGAGGGTCTGCCCCAAAAGGAGCCATCCGGCCAGCGCACTGAAGACGCTTTCCAAACACATGGCCAGACTGGCAATGGTGGGGTCCAGCTCCCGCTGGCCTATGATCTGCAACGTGTAGGCCACACCGCTGGACATGATGCCGCAGTACAGCACCGATACCGCCGCCCCGGCAAACTGTTGGGGGGTGGGCTGTTCAAAGACAAACATACAGACGGTGGAAAGCATCGACACGATAAAAAACTGGGCAAAGCTGAGCTGGACACCGTCCAGCCGGGGGCTGAAATGGTTGACCAGCAAAATTTGCAGCGTAAACAAAACGGCGCAGAGGAGCAACTGCCATTCCCCACCGGTCAGACCCAGCGTGTCCCGTCCGGCCAAGCAGAGCAGGTAAAGCCCCACCACGCTGACCGCCACACAGACCCACAGTTTGACCCCCGGCCGCTTACCGAGAAAGATGCCGCAGACCGGCACCAGCACCACATAGAGGGCGGTCATAAACCCGGCCTTGGCGGTGCTGGTGGTGCCAATGCCCATCTGCTGGGCCGCCGACGCGGCAAACAGCACCACGCCGCAAAGCGTCCCGCCCAGCGCCAGCGTTTTGCGGTGCAGCCAGAAGGGCAGCCGCACCCCTTTGCGGTGCTGCCCCACCCGGCGCACCGCCATCAGCCCCAGCAAAAAGGCACAGGCCAGCCAACTGCGGCTGGCCAGAAAGGTGTAGGGCCCCATATAGCTGCTGCCCACGCTTTGGGCCACAAAAGCCGTGCCCCAGAGCAGCGCCGCAAAAACCAACAACAGGGTGTTGCGCAGTTGTTTGGCGTTTTCCATCGTCTTTTCGGGCCCTCCCTTTGCCGTTTTCCCCTTGTAGCCACAAAACCGCCCGCACCGTCAACGGGGACGGCACGGGCGGTATGCTCGTAACACAGACAGGCGGATTATTCTTCGCCTTCGATGGTGGTCAGTTCCTCGCTGCCGAGGCCCTGAATCTTCAGGCCGCCCGTGACATAGTAGATGCTGGAATCGTAGCTGATGTTGACCTTATACTGCTTGCCGGGGGTCAGACCGGTGATGGTATAGGTGTAGCAGCTACCGTCGGTGGTGTAGTAAACGGTGGAACCCTGCACATAGCTGGTAGTAGTCTTATCGTCGGACAGTTCCCACACCGCCGCCTTGAAGGTCTGGTAGTTTTCGTTGGTGGACTCGGTGGTGGCGTAACCGGTAATGGTCAGGCTGTCCCCCGCCGCCACAAAGTATTCGGTGTTGCGGTTGGCAATACCGTTGAAGGCAACGTACAGCGTGTCGCCCACAGCCTGCGTGACCAGCTTGCCCGAAGTGGTGTCCATTCCTTCAGGGAAGGTGACATCACCGCCGGCGGTGGCCACATTCTTGGTGGACGTTTCCTCTTCGCCGGAGCTTTCATCAATAAAGCCCATGACCGTGCAGGCTTTGACGATCACATTTTTCATCACATCCTTGGGGGAGCAGGCGGACAGCGAAAGAGCCATACACAACGCCAGCGCCAGAGTGAGCCAAGTGCGGGTACGTTTCATATCGATAAACCTCCATGGGGTGAAATCTCAGTCTTGTGACATATAAAGGTATTATACCGCATTTGCCGCCCGGGCACAAGGTTTTTACAAAAAAAGCACAAAAGCCCCGCCGGGGCTGCCGGCGGGGCCGCACCAAGGCGTTTACCGCTTGATGTCGTAGTTCATATTCATCAGGTTGCGGATGCTGTCCACGTCGTCGGTAATGTTGGCGTCGCCGTGGATGGTATGCTTGATGGCACTGGACGCAACCGCAAAGTTGATCATATCCATGGGGCGGTAGTCATGCATCATGGCGTAGATCAGGCCGCTGGCAAAGGCGTCGCCGCCGCCCACACGGTCCAAAATATTAAAGGTATAGAGGCGGCTCTCGAAGGTATGTCCCTCATACCACATGAAGGCTTTGAGGCTGTTCTCGCTGCCGGAATGTACATACCGCACATGGCGGCCGATGCATTTGATGTTGGGGTAACGCTCGATGAAACGGTGGAAGATCTCGTCCTGCTGCTCGTAGCTGGGCTGCAGCGGCACGCCGTCCTTCCAGTCGCCCTTGCTGTGGTCCGTGTCGTCCTTCCACAGGTGGTAGGGTTCAATGCCGAAGAGCACATCCACATAGGGCAGGCAGAGGGTGCAGTAATCCCGGGCTTGCTCCCAAGTCCACAACTGGCTGCGGAAGTTGCCGTCAAAGCTGACGGTCAGGCCCTTTTCCTTGGCGACCTGCAGGCAGCGCAGAATGAAGTCGCCGCAGTTTTTGTTCAGCGCCGGCGTGATGCCCGACAGATGCAGCCAGTCAAAGCCGTCGAACAAAGCTTCCAGATCCACCTTGCTCAGGTCATACTCGGTCATAGCGCTATGCTTGCGGTCATAGATGACCTTGCTGGGCCGGATGCCGTAGCCGGTCTCGAGATAATAGGTGCCCAGACGATGGGTGGGGGTCTCCTCCTTGGTAGAGAGGATCATCGGGGTGCAGTGTACGTCGTTGGAGCGCAGCCACCGGATGGCGCTTTTGCCCAGCGAGTTGTTGGGCACCACGCTGAAGAAGGTGGAATCCACCCCCAAGTTGGCCAGCGCCAAGGCGATGTTCGCCTCGCTGCCGCCATAGCTTGCCTCAAAACTGGACGCCATGCGGATCTTCTCATAGTTGGGCGGAGTCAGACGCAGCATGACTTCGCCGATGGTGATAAACTTCTGCGGGCTTTGCTGCCCCGCTAAAATCGGATTACCGTGTTCCATAGTCCAAGGGCACCTCCTGTTGTTTTGATGATTCTTTCCGCGGGAAATGCTGTACGAGCGTTATCTTTATTGTACGGCATTCCCGCCGGGATTGCAAATTCAAGCAGCGCAAAATCGGTGCGTTTTTTGGGTTAATCCTGTAATTCTTTCTCGAAACGGTCAATTTTGTCAATTTTCCCGATCACCGCCACCGTATCCCCCTGCGAGAATCGGTAGGAGGCCGGAAATTCCACATCGGTGCGGCCGTCCCGCTCCACGGCGACGATGTTGATGCCGAACACCTTGCGCACATCCAGTTCCTGAATGCTGCGGCCCACCGCATGGCCGCCCACCGTGATGCGCCGCACTTCCACGCCGCCGGCCAGCGCCACGTAGTCCAGCAGGTTGCCGTAGATCAGCCGGCGCCCGATGCGCACCGCCATGTCGGCTTCGGGATAGACCACCGTGGCCCCCATCCGCTTGAGCACCTCGCCATGGACCTCGTTGGTAGCTTTGGCGATAACGTTGGGCACCCCCAGCTTGATGACCAGCATGGTGGTCAGGATGCTCATGTCGATCTGCTCACCAATGCAGACCGTCACGGTGCCGCAGTTCTGCATACCGGTTTCCTTCAGCGCCGTTTCGCTCAGGTTATCCACCACAAAGGCGTAGTCGGTGTAGGCCCGCACTTCCCGGACTCTTTCCTCGTTTTTGTCGATGGCAATGACTTCCTTGCCGGCCTCGGCCAGCGTTTTGACCAGCGCCGCGCCGAACCGGCCCAGCCCGATCACGCCGTATAAATTGGAAGGATCTATTTTTTTCATATTGTGCACCTCTGTGTGTAAAATCAGCCGATGGTAATGGCTTCCTCGGTGTAGTGGGCCACGGGGGCGGGCCGCTCCACCCAGATGGAAAGCAGCGTAAAGGCGCCGACGCGCCCGGTATACATGGTCAAAATCAGCACGAACTTGCTCAGGTCCCGCAGCCCCGGCGTGATGCCGGTGGAAAGACCTACCGTGCCGAAGGCCGACACATCCTCGAAGAGAAGCTGCAGGAAGGAGGTTTCCGGCTCCAGCACGCAGAGCAGGAAGGTCCCGGTGCAGACTACGATGACGCCCAGCAGCGCGATGGAGGCCGCCTTGTTCATCGAACCGGCGGGCAGGCGGCGGCGGAAGGCCCCGGGCCGCCGTTTGGAGAAGATGCACCGTACCTCCTGCATCAGGACAAAGAAGGTGGTGGTCTTGATACCGCCGCCGGTAGATCCCGGCGAAGCACCGATGAACATCAATATAATAAGAACGAACAAGCCTGCATTGCTCAGGTCCCCGATCGAAACGGTGGAGAAACCTGCCGTACGGGCGGACACACTGTGGAAGAAGGCCGCCAGCCAGCCGATATGGTCGGTGATTTGCAGCAGCACGGTGCCCGCCACCAGCAGCACAGCGGTGGTGCTGAGCACCACCTTGGTGTGCAGGGTATATTTGCGGAAGCGGAACCGGCATTTGACCATATCCATCATGACCAAAAAGCCGATGCCGCCGAAGATGATGAGGGCACAGGTCACCAGATTGAGCCAGACATTGTCATGGTAGGGGATCAGGTTGCGCAGCCCGCCCAGAATGTCGAAGCCGGAGTTGTTGAAGGCCGCCACCGAATGGAAAATGCTGACCCACAGGGCGTGCAGCGGCGGAAAATCCTGCACAAACACCGGGAAGCTGAGCACCACGCCCCCCAGCTCAAAGCAGAGGGTGAGGAAGAGTACCGCCCTGACCAGCCGGATCATACCTTCCAGACTGTCCACGTTGAGGGCCTCCCGCACCAGCGAGCGGCCCCGCAGGCTGATGCGCCGGCCGGCGGCCAGTGCCAGCCCCATGCCGATGGAGGTGACGCCCAAGCCGCCCACTTGAATCAGGGTCAGCAGCACCGCCTGCCCGAAGGGGGTGAACGATTTGGCACTGTCCACGGCGATAAGGCCGGTGACGCAGATCGCGCTGGTGGAGGTGAACAGGGCATCGGTCCAGGTGACGGTGGCGGTATCCCGCACTGAGATGGGCAGTTTGAGCAGCGCCGCCCCCAACAGGATGGCCAGTGCAAAGCCCAGCGCAATGATGCGGGCGGGGGGTTGTTTGGTAATGGTTTTTACAATGGTTTTCATACAAAATCCTCTGCGGTAGACAAAAGGTGGGACTTCCCGCCCTAAGGGGGGAAGTCCCGCCGGACCGGTGGGCACCTTCGCCCCCGGCCGCTCCCGGATAAATAGGACGCGCCGCGCCCTATGACAGACTCCACCACTTATCCCGGTCGTAATTGTTTCTACCATAGCATGAAACCACCGCCTCGTCAAGGGGGAAAATTTTCCGGAGTAGGGTGGCCGGTTTGCGGCAGGCGCCGGCGGGCCGGAAGGCTGCGCAGGCCCCCTGCCCTCTGGTCCGGACGTTTACCCTTTGCCCTTGCAAAAATGCAGCACGCCGTTAAGGACCAGCAGGCCATAGGTCACCCACGCCGAATTCCGGAAGGCGAAAAAGAACCGGTCATAGGACCACCGGCTGTCTCCAAAAATACGGAAGACCGTGTGGAGCACGCTGTACACCCCATAGCTGCCATCGTGGACCCGTGTCTCGGCGTTGAAGAGGAGATTCAGCCCCAGATCCACTGTGCAGAACAGCGAGATCATAAAGAGAATGCCCGCAAGAATCCTGACGATCCGTATCGTTTTCATGTCGCACCTCCGCAGTGTTTTCGGTTTTGATCGGTATACCGTGCGAATATCAGAGCCCCCGAAAGAAGTCAAGACTGCCTCGACCCGGTCAGCCGCACCACCCGCCCCCTTTCCCCGTTTTGCCGGTGCCGAATGGCGTCTGGCCGTACCGCCGCCCCGGCCGCTCTCTTGCGTGGTATCGCAAAATCGTGTATAATGAATTGTTACTTCTATATAAAGTCAGGAGGTGCGCCGTTGAGCCTGCAAAGTTTTGGCTTTTTCGGCTTTTTGCTGGTGGTGGCCGCCCTATATCTGCACCTGCCCCAGCGCTGGCAGAGCCCCTTTTTGCTGGCGGCTAGCTGGGTGTTCTATGCCATGGCCATGCCGTCCATGCTGCCGGTGACCCTTGCCATTGCGGTGTTCACCTATCTGTGCGGCCGGGCGCTGGCAGGCTCCCACAAGACCGCCGTCCTGCGCATCGGGGTGGTGGGGCTGCTGGGTATCCTTGCCTTTTTTAAATACAACGGCGCCTTTGCCGGGCTGGCGGGCTGGCAGGCCGTGGCTATGCCGCTGGGCATCAGCTTTTACAGCTTTGCGGCCATCGCCTACCTGATCGACGCCGCCCGGGGCGACTGTGAGGTTGAGACCAACTTTATCGACTGCGCGCTGTTTTTGAACTTTTTCGCCACCGTCACCCAAGGCCCCATCTGCCGGGCCGGGGCGCTGATCCCCCAATTCAAACAAGAACACCGCTTCGACGCCGCCCGCACGGTGCGGGGCCTGCGGCTGATGGCCTTGGGGCTTTTCAAGCTGGTGGCGGTCAGCGATGTGCTGGGTGTCTTTGTGGATGAGGTCTTCCCCCACTACCAGAGTTACAGCGGCCCCGTGCTGCTGCTGGGGGCGGTGGCCTACACCTTGCAGCTCTACTTCAACTTTTCGGGCTATTCCGAAGTAGCCCGGGCCGTGGGCTTGTTCCTTGGTCTGGACCTGCCGGAAAACTTCAAGACCCCCTTCTTTGCCACCAACTTTTCGGGCTTCTGGAGCCGGTGGCACATCAGCTTTTCCTCTTGGCTGCAGGATTACCTGTTTATGCCGTTGGCTTGGGCGGACCTGTCCGGCGTGAGCCGGGGCAAATTGCAGCGGCTGCCCGCCGAGGTCTGCGTCTTTACGGTCTTTTTCGTGTCGGGGTTCTGGCACGGCAACACCCTGCCCTTTGTGGTGTGGGGCCTACTGCAAGCCTGCTACCGGCTGGGGGAGGAACTGCTCCACCGCCGGTTCGGCAAGCCCAAGAAAAAGGCTCCCGCCCGTATTCTGCGGGCCAAGCGTGCCGTGGTGTTCGCCCTATGGACGGTGAGCATGGTCTTCTTCCGGGTGGGGTCCGCCCCCGCCGGCACCCTGACGGTGGGCGACGCTTTCGGCTATCTGGCCGGTTGGTTCCGGGGTTGGGCGCCCAGCCGGGTGGCCGGGGAACTGTACAGCGTGGTGTACACCGCCTTTTACGCCAACACCATCATGGTGGCGGCATACTACGCCTTTGTGGCCGTGGTGCTGGTGCTGGCCTTCTGGCTGGATACCCGCCGGGCCTTCCAGCATAAAAACAAACCGTCCGAGATCGCCCTTGCCGGGGAACGCCACCGCTGGGTACTGTACTATCTGCTGGTGGTCTGCCTGCTGGCGGGCTACATCCTGCAAAGCGGCGGCTTTGGCAACGCGGGCTTCGGCATGTACGCGGGATTTTGACGCCGCAGCTTTGCTGCTCCAAAGGGGGCAACAGCCGCGCACGGCGACCGCCCCTTAGCCCCTGCCGCCCCCTTGCCGCAACGACAGAAAGGATTGGCCTGTGAAAAATATTCTAAAAAAGCTGGCGCTGCTGGCCATCCCCGTGGTGGTATGGCTGGCGGTGTTTGTGGTCTTTGAGCCGAACAACTATTTCGGCTTAAAAGCCTCGGCCGGGTCCAGCCAGCCGGTGGCCCGGGTGCGGGCCTACCAGCAAAACCCCGGCACCCACCTAATCTTGGGGGACAGCCGTCTGGCCCACTTTGATATGGATTTGGTGGCCGAAGTCAGCGGCGAAAGCTGGCAGAACCTTTCCTTCGGCGGGGCTTCCCTGAAAGAAACGCTGGATCTGGCCGACTATGTGCTGGACAGCGGCCACCCGGTGGACACCCTGTTGGTGGGGCTGTCCTTTTACACCCTCAACGAGGGATACAACACCGACCGGTTTGCCCAGTTGGAAGAAACGCTGAACAATCCGCTGGCCTACTGCCTGAATCTGGAATACAACGTCAACGCCCTGACCGTCCTGATGGACACGGTGCGGGGCACCCCGGATACCATTGAGTCGGGGGATTGGGTGGCCAGCGACTATCTGGCCGACGACGGCACCGTGCTGCCGCTCCACCGCAAACTGTACGACTACCCCGCCACCATCACCCCCAAATGCCGCAACTGGTCGCTGAACACCGAACAGTTGGACCGGCTGCATGCACTGGGCGAGACCTGTGCGGCCCGGGGGGTACGCCTGGTGGTGGTACTGCCCCCCATGGCCGACAATGTGCGCACCGAGGTGTGCGACGTTTACGGTATTACCGAGGCCATGGAAAACGACGTGCTGCCCACCCTGCGGGCGTGGAGCGAGGCAGGGGCCTTTACCCTGCTGGACTATGAGTGGGCGGGGAGCTGCATCACCGACGACGACACGCAATTTTATGACGGGTTCCATCTGGACGAGCGGTACGGCTTGCCGGATTGGACCGTCCAACTGTTCGGCGACCTGAACGCCTAAGGGCAAGGAGAAGTTCTGTGGCACTGGATTTTTTGATTTTGTACGAGCACACCGTCCGGGAATATGAAAGCGACCTGCTGCTCAAATTAGAACTGGAGCGCCGGGGCTACAAGGTGGAGATCCGCCAACTGCTGGACCCCAAGCATCTGCGGCTTTTCGGCAAGGACAAGCCGGAAGTGCTGGTGGCTAGCTGCATGTACGACAACGAGGCCATCAACAGCCATGTGTACAACAACATCGGCCGCTGCAACAAGATCGTCAACCTCCACTGGGAGCAGATGCTCTCCGACACGCAGGAGGAGGGCGACTGGTTCAACATGAACGGCAACGCCAAACGCTGTGTGCAGACCTGCTGGGGCCAGCGCACCGCCGCCCGGCTGCAGGCCCACGGCATGGAGGCCAAAAACACCCCCGTGACCGGCGCTGTCATGATGGATTTTCTGCGCCCCGAATTTGCGGGGTACTTTTTGGAGAAGCAAGCCCTCTGCGAAAAGTTCGGGCTGGACCCCCACAAAAAGCTGCACCTCTACATTTCCAGCTTTGGCTATGCCAGCATGTCGGAGGACGAGGTAGCCGAGCTTTCCAAGATGGCGGGCACCGACTTTTCCGGTTTTGCCCGGACCAACCGGGTCTCCATGGCCGAAACGCTGGCTTGGTTTGACCGGTATCTG
Source organism: uncultured Subdoligranulum sp. (assembly GCF_937890665.1). Next base: position 5,429 of record NZ_CALADU010000108.1, on the reverse strand, counting down.
GCCGACCATCCCGAGGTGGAGCTGGTCTACCGCCGCCACCCCAGTGAGTGGAACAGCGCCGCGCTGGAAGAACTGGCCCAAAAGCGGCCCAACTTCCATGTGATCTTTGCGGATTCGGTCAAGCAGTGGATCGTGGCGGCGGATTCCATCTCGATCTGGATGAGCACCGCCATCGCCGAGGTGTACATGGCCGGCAAGAGCTGCCACATCCTGCGCCCCGTGCCCATCGAGCACGAGTATGACCCGGTCATCTACAAGGGCGCCCACTATGTGACGACCTACGAGGAATTTGCCGCCGCCATGGCGGAGAACGACCCGCCCTTCCCCATTGCCCGGGAGGTCATCGAGGGGTACTTTGACCCCAGCCCCATCCCGGCTTACCGCCGGATGGCCGACCTGCTGGAGGAAGTCTACCAAAACCCGCCCCGGGACGAACCGATGGGCGAGGGGTTCACCCCCCACTTCAACCTGCTGAAATTCTGCGCGCTGGCCGGCGTGCATTTTCTCTACCGTCGGGGGTGGGAACCCCGCCGGGTCTTTGGCTTCTGCCCGCCGCTGGCCAACTTTGCCCAGCGCATCTACGGCTATGTGGACAAGGCCCACGTCACCCCCGAACAGGTCGCCGCTATGACCGACCGCATCCGGCCTTACGTCCGGTAAAGGAGACTGTATGCCAGATACCGAAAAGAAATCCGCCGCCCAGAGCTTTGCCGGCAATGTGATGAAATACTCGGTGGCCACCTATCTGGGCTTTGTCATCACCGGGGTAGCCCTTATCGTGAAGGGCCTTTTGCCCAGTGACGTGCTGGGCGCCCCCGTCACCTTTATGACCTACACCGCCACCTTTATGAACATCGGCATTCTGGGGCTGGACCAAGCGCTGCTCCGCTTCTACCACGAGCCGCCCGCCGGGGCCAAGCCCCGCCAGCTCTTTGCCGCGTGTACCCGCCTTTCGGTGGTGTTTATGCTGGCGCTGGGCGTGGTGTGCAGCCTCTTCTTCGCCCAGCCGCTGGCCGCCGCGCTGGGTCTTTCGGTGGCAGGCCCCGGCATCGTGCCGCTGCTCTTCGTCAACGCCGGGCTCTACATGCTGGTGCGCTACCTCAACGTGCTGCTCCGGCTGGAAAACGACCTGCGGGCCTACACCGCCGAGACGCTCTGGATGCAGACCTGCTACAACCTCGTCTATCTGCTGCCCGGCTTTTTCACCTCCAACGTGACGGTGCTGGCGCTGGCCGCCATCCTCAGCTTCGGCGTGGTGGTCATCGCTTTCGGGTTCAAGTATCGGGCCGCCGCCTTCTGTGCCCTGCCTGCCCCCATGGCTGCGGGCGTTGCCCGCACCGTGGTGCCCTACGGCATCGCTCTGGCCCCCGCCCAGATCCTCTTCAGCCTGTCCAGCGGCGTCTGCCTCTCCTTTGTGAGCAACTACCGCGGCGACACCGCTCAAGGCCTCTTCGCCTTCGGGTACAGTCTGGCCCAGCTAGTCACCGCCATTCAGGCCGGGTTCTCCACCTACTGGGGCCCCTACGTCTATGCCCATTACCGGGACCAGCAGGAGCGCATCGCCCGGGTGCATGACGTACTCAACCTTTTGATTTTCGGCTTTTTCTGCGTGTTGGTCATGTTCGAGGACGTGGTCTTCTGGATCTTTGCCAACAAGCGGGAATGCCTTGCCATCTTCCCCCTGCTGATGCTGGCGGTGGTCTTTAACATCCTGTGCGAGGGCACGGTCTACGGCAACTCCATCGCCCGCAAGCCCTGGCACGACACCATCGGCATCGCCATCGGCGCGGGGTCCAACTTCCTGCTCTGTTCCCTGCTGGTGCCCGTCTGGGGGCTGTACGGCGCGGCGCTGGCTCTGGCCGCCAGCAACGGACTGGCCTTTTTGTACCGCACCATCACAGGGCAGATCTACTATCGCACCATCCCCAGCTTCGCCAAGACGGTCTCGGGCTTTTTGCTGGCCTTTGCGGTGACCGCCATCGGCACTGTGCTGTGGCGGCACTTTGTGCTGAAATTCCTGCTGGTGGGGGCGATCTTGTTCGTCTATTGCACGCTGTATCGTGCCCAGCTCCTCAAATTGTGGCAGATGGGACTGGGCATCCTGCGCGGGTATCTGAAGAAAAAGTGAGGGATCACCATGAAACATTGCGGCACACAGGAACTGGAAACCGGCCGTCTTCGGCTGCGGCGGCTCTCCATCGATGACTGTGAAATGATGTACAACAACTGGGCCAGCGACCCGGAAGTGACCAAATTTCTGCGGTGGAACGCCCACCGTACTTGGGGCGAAACGGCCGAGCTGCTCAACGAATGGGAGAAGCACTACGCCGACCCCAGCTACTACCAGTGGGGTATCACCGACAAGCACAGCGAAGTGCTGTTCGGCACCATCAGCCTGTTTGCGGCGCAGGACATGAAGACCGGCTGGCATCTGAACACCGAACGGCTGGGCCCCACTTGGGAGGTGGGCTTTGCCCTCGGCCGCAAATGGTGGGACAAAGGCTATGCCACCGAGGCCCTCTGCGCCGTGCGGGATTACTGGTTCGACACGGTGGGGGCGCTGTGGCTGGCGGCTTGCCATGCCAACCACAACATTGCCAGCAGCGCCGTGTTGCAAAAGGCAGGGTTTGTCTATGACCACGACGTTACCGACCACAAATTTGACGGCACGCCGGTGCCTTGCCGGGCGTACCATCTGATCAAAGAGGATTTATGAGCGAGATTACCTTAGATTTCGGCACGACGGCCCAAAAGCGCACCGAGGGGGAAGCCATCCCCGTGGTGCTGCTGGCGCTTGACCAAGGCCGGTACGATATGGCCCGCAGCTTGGACGAACTGCGGGCGCTGGCCGACGCCAACGGCATGGAGGCGGTGGCCGAAGTGGTGCAGAAGCGCGCCGTGCCGGAGGCCGCCACCCTGTTGGGGGAAGGCAAGGTGGCGGAAGCGCGCTTGGTCTGCCAGAACCTGAATGCGCAGGCCGCCATCTTTGACGGCGAGCTGACAGGCAGCCAGATCCGTAACCTGTCGGCGGCGCTGCAGGTGGAGGTACTGGACCGCACCATGCTGATTTTGGAGATTTTCCGGGCGCGGGCCACCACCAACGAGGGCAAATTGCAGACCGAGCTGGCCACCCTGCGCTACCAACTGCCCCGGCTGCAGGGCTTGGGCGAAAGCCTGAGCCGGCAGGGCGGCGGTGGCGGCGGCGGGGCCGGTGCCCGCCGCGGCGCCGGTGAGACCAAGCTGGAACTGGACCGGCGGCACCTGCACCAGCGCATCGAGCATCTGGAGGGCAAACTCCGGGAGATGGAAAAGCGCCGGGGCGAGACCCGCCGGGCCCGCCGGAAGAATAACGTGCCGGTCATCGCGCTGGTGGGCTACACCAACGTGGGCAAATCCAGTCTGCTGAACGCGCTGTGCGGCGAGCAGATCTTTGAAGCCGACATGTTGTTTGCCACGCTGGACCCCACAGCCCGCAAGCTGACGCTGCCCAGCGGGCTGCAGGTCATCTTGGTGGACACCGTCGGCTTTGTGAGCCGCCTGCCCCACCATCTGGTGGAGGCCTTCAAGAGCACCTTGGAGGAGGCCGCCTTTGCCGATGTGATCGTCAAGGTGGCCGATGCCTCCGATCCGCAGGCCGCCGAGCAGCTCGCCGTCACCGACGAGGTATTGGGCACGCTGGACTGCGGCGAGATCCCCCAGTTGGTGGTCTACAACAAGTGCGATGCCGCCAACCTGACGGCCTTTGACTCGGCCATGCTGCTGACCAGCGCCAAGACCGGGCGGGGCCTGCCGGAACTGCTGGCCCGCTTGGACGAGGAACTGGCCCATCGGGTGCGCACCATCGAGGTGGTGCTGCCCTACGACAAGCTGGCTTTGGCGGATATTCTGCGCAGCCGGGGCAGCGTGGCCGAGGAGGAATACCGAGAGGCCGGGGTGTATTACCGGGCCACCGTGAAGATCGACGATCTGCACCGCTTCGAGCCGTATCTGGTATAAGTTGACAGCGCCCGCCGGGGCCGCTATACTTTCGATAGAAACAAACAATAAAAGGGGTTTTGTTTATGGCATCCAATGTACGCACCCGCTTTGCGCCGTCGCCCACCGGCTACATGCATGTGGGCAACCTGCGCACCGCGCTGTACACCTACCTGCAGGCCCGCCACAACGGCGGCACTTTCATTCTGCGCATCGAGGACACCGATCAGGGCCGTTTGGTGGAAGGCGCCACCGACATCATCTACGGCACCCTGCGGGCCACCGGCCTGACTTGGGACGAAGGCCCCGACATCGGCGGCCCGGTGGGTCCCTATGTCCAGAGCGAACGGATGGGCATGTTTAAGCAGTATGCCGAGCAGCTCGTCAAGGCGGGCAAGGCTTACTACTGCTTCTGCTCCGAAGAGCGGCTCAATGAGCTTCACGAAGCCCAGCGGGCAGCGGGCGAGATGACCCACTACGACGGGCACTGCCGCAATCTTTCCGAGGAGGAAGTAGCCGCCAAGCTGGCCGCCGGTGAGCCCTATGTCATCCGCCAGAAGATCCCCGAGAGCGGTGTGGCGGGCTTTGACGATGTGGTGTACGGCCACATCGAGGTGAACGTCAGCGAACTGGACGACCAGATCCTCATCAAGACGGACGGCATGCCCACCTACAACTTTGCCAACGTGGTGGACGACCACCTGATGGGCATTACCCACGTCATCCGGGGCAGCGAGTATCTTTCCTCCACCCCGAAATACAACCTGCTGTACGACGCCTTCGGCTGGGAGAAGCCGGTCTACGTCCACTGCCCGCCGGTCATGAAGGACGCCCAGAACAAGTTGTCCAAGCGCAACGGCGACGCCAGCTATCAGGACTTGGTGGCCAAGGGCTATCTGCCCCAAGCCGTGCTGAACTACCTGCTGCTGCTGGGCTGGGCGCCGGAAGGCGAGCAGGAGATCTTCACCCTTGACGAGATGATCAAGATTTGGGACCCGTCCCGTATCTCCAAGTCCCCGGCCATCTTCGACCCGCTGAAGCTGCGGGCCATCAACGCGGCCTACATCCGGGCGCTGCCCGCCGAGGAGTTCCGCCGTCTGGCCGACCCCTTCATCGACAGCGCCGTGCACCGTGCCATTGACCGGGACCTGCTCTGCGCCAACCTGCAGCCCCGCTGCGAGGTGCTGGAGGATATCCCCCCGCAGTTGGACTTCTTCGACGCCGTGCTGCCCTACGATGCGGAACTGTACCGCAACAAGAAGCAGAAGACCACGCCGGAATCGGCCAAGGAGGCCCTGACCGCCCTGCTGCCCCTGCTGGAAGGGGTGGCGGACTGGAACCGGGACGCCATCTTTGACGCTTGCAAGGCGCAGGCCGAGGCGATGGAGAAAAAGAACGGCTGGCTGCTCTATCCCTTGGGCATCGCCCTGTCGGGCAAGAGCCGCACCCCGGGC
>NZ_CALADU010000107.1 GCF_937890665.1 uncultured Subdoligranulum sp. | reverse complement strand
CCCCACTGACTGAAATATGACTGACTGAAAAGGAGGAACCCTTATGCGCCAAAAAGTGACCGAAGAACAGATCCGGCAGGCAAAAAGCGTGGATCTGCTTTCCTACATGCGGCAGTACGAACCCCGGGAGTTGATCCGAACCGATCCGCATGACTACAAAACCGCCACCCACAGCAGCCTGTGCATCAGCGACAATGGCCTGTGGCACTGGTTTTCCCGGGGGATCGGCGGCCGCGGGGCGCTGAACTATCTCATTCAAGTGAAGGGGATGGATTTCGTCAGTGCTGTGCGGCACCTGTGCGAGCTGGACCCCCTCGGCCCTGTTCCTTTTCAGCCAGTCAAAGCACCGGAACGGGCACGCGATGCCCTGGCCCTGCCGGTCCCGGACAAAAGTGCCGAAACCTCCCTGCAATACCTGTCGCGCAGAGGGATCGACAAGGGCATCTTGAAACACTGTATCGCACAGGGACTTTTGTACCAGACCACACGGGGTGGCTTCAAAAACTGTGTGTTCGTCGGCAGGGACAGACACGGGAACCCCCGCTCGGCCTGCATAAGAGGCTGCCAGGGGAGCTTTCGCGGCGAATGCCGCGGCAGCGACAAACGCTATTCCTTCTCGATTCCCGCCGCCAGCCAGGACGCCGCAACACTGGAAGTGTACGAAGCCCCCATCGACGCCCTCTCAGGTGCTACGCTGCGTCTGCTCGGCGGAAACGACTGGCGCCGTGTCCACTATCTGGCCCTGGGCGGCCTGAACTATCTGGGCCTGGACCATTATCTGGAACAGCATCCTGAAATCAGAAATTTAAGGCTGCGTCTGGACAGCGATGAGCGCGGCAGGGAATTTTCCGAAAGGTTGCTGGAACGCTACGCTGCGCAAGGGTACCGGCTGCAAAATGATCCGCCACGGGTAGGGAAGGACTACAATGAGTACCTGACCGCTGTTCTCTCCCGCGCAAAAGCGCCCCGCCAAACCCGATAAATGATAGGAGGATACCATGAAAACGATCGCTATTGCCAACCAAAAAGGCGGTGTTGGCAAAACCACCACCGCCGTCAACCTGGGCGTCGCTCTGGCCCGGCAGGGGAACCGCGTCCTGCTGGTGGATGCCGACCCGCAGGGGGACCTGACCGCGTATCTCGGCTGCGAGAACGCCGACCGGCTGGAAACCACCCTTGGCACTCTGATGGAGGAGGCCATCGCCGACCAGCCCGTCTCCTACGCATCTGCGCTGCACCACCAGGAGGAAGAGGTGGATTACATTCCCTCCGACATCGAACTGGCCGGAATGGATGTTCGCCTTACGAACGTGGTAGGCCGGGAAGCGGTCCTGCGCAACGTGCTGGAACCGCTGCAAAACAAATACGACTACTGCCTGATCGACTGTATGCCCAGCCTGGGAATGCTGACCATCGGTGCGCTGGCTGCCTCGGATCGTGTGCTCATCCCGGTACAGGCCCAGCACTTTCCCCTTAAAGGGCTGATCGCCCTGGTCAAGAACATCCAGATGGTGCGCCGCCGGATCAATCCGAAACTGTCCATTGACGGCATTGTCATGACTATGGTGGACTACCGCACCAACCTTTCCAAAGATGTCTGTGCGGCACTGCGCCGCACCTATGGCCAGAAGCTGCACATCTACAAAAGCGAGATCCCCATCTGCACCCGCGCAGCCGAAAGCACCGCCAGCGGCCACAGCGTCCTGCAATACGATCCCGGCGGCAAAGCGACCCAGGCTTATCTGGCGCTGGCAAAGGAGGTGACGGACCATGAGCGAACGCCGCAGGTACGAGATCAGCCCCGCATTCGCTGACCTGTTCACTACACAGGAGGACCGGGACGATGCCAAACTGGAAAAAGTACGGATCCTCCCATTGGAAGACCTGCAGCCGTTTCCCAACCACCCCTTTGCGGTGCGCGATGACGAGGAAATGGAAAAGCTGGTGGACAGCATCCGGGTCCACGGGGTGCTGGTGCCCGCCATTGCCCGGGAAAAATCGGACGGCAGTTACGAACTGGTAGCCGGCCACCGCCGCAAACGAGCCTGCGAACTGGCTGGCCTGCGGGAGATGCCCGTGCTGGTGCGGGACCTGGATGATGACACCGCCACCATCCTGATGGTGGATTCCAATGTCCAGCGGGAACATGTGCTGCCTTCCGAGAAGGCCAAAGCCTACAAGATGAAGCTGGAGGCGATCAAACGAAAGGCTGGACGTCCCGCAAAAGAAAATTCTGGCCAAGTTGGCCAGAATTTTCATGAGCCTTACTCAGTAGAGAAAGTTGCCGAGGATTCCAACGAGAGCGTCAAGCAGGTCCAGCGCTACATCCGCCTGAACCACCTCATCCCTGAACTGATGGAGATGGTGGATGAAAATAAGCTCAAATTCAATCCCGCGGTGGAGATCAGCTACCTGAACCCCGAAGAACAGGAGACCTTCTACCAATATATTGATGGCCAGGTTTGTTCGCCCTCCCTGTCCCAGGCGCAGAAGCTCAAAGCAGCCAGCCGGGAAGGTTCTCTTACACCGGACAGGCTGGAAAGCATCATGACCGCGCAGCCCCCCAGCGTAAAACCGCGCGAACCACAAATCACTATCTCGCTGGATCGGGTCCGCAAGTATTTCCCCAAAGGGTTCTCCTCGGAGCAGATCGTCAATCAGATCCTGCGCCTGTTGGAAGCGCAATATCGTACCAAACAGCGCGGCATGGAACGGTGAGCCTATGCGCGTACTTGTACTGGAACCGGGCTACTGCCCGTATGTGGCATTTTTCCGCAGCGCGGAGGAGGCGGTGCGCATGGTGGTCCCGGGGCCCGCCCGGGTCAGCCGTCCCTTTGGCAATGAAGTCATTGCCCTGGTCAGCAGCGAGCAGCAGGACGGCCTGTCCTTCAACCGCACCATCGACGAGACCAGCTTTGTCAATGGCCGCGCTCTGATCTTCGGCTGGGACGGGGAGCGCCTGTGTGAACTTTCCCGCAAACAGGCTGACCGTTATTACCGGCGTTACCTGTACCCGGAAAAGCTGGTAGATGAAGATACCGGGCTGCGGATGATCCCCCAACAGCCAAAGGTAAAGCCCAAGGACGAACGCTTTGGACACCGGCCTGCCATTTGGGAGCGATAGTGTTTTTTCATCACAACTTGCACGATTTGTTACACAAACTTACACGCGTGCGAATGGTTATTGACAAACTTACACGCGTGTGATACTGTAGCTTCTTTTGAGGGCCGGTTTGTTATGTCTTTTTTCTTGTGCAAAACACTTTTTGTATTTACGTCTTTTGCGACAAATCCCTCATTCCAAAGTTTCTATATACAAACCGAAAAGGAGTCATATCAAATGCCTGAACAACAGCAATACACCATCGGCAACATCCATTTTACCCTGTGCCCTGCGCCTATTGAGGAGCAGGGCTTTTGCTTTACCCAAAATCAGCCCCCTGCGGCAGACGCCTGCGTCGGGTATCTGTGCGGGGACTTCGGCAGCACAGGAACAGAATTTTACCATATCTGGCATCCCCAGACTCCGGCACTGGTGACCGATTCTTTCCGGGAGGAAATCGCTGCCGTTGTCAAAGGGCTGCGGCAGAACGGACTCTTGCAAGACCGGCCCACAATGGCCGCGCGTGTTCTTCGCTTCCGCACGGCTCAGATCTCCTCTATGCCGGGAACCGTGCTGGCATTCCGCATCGAAACGCCCGCGCACACTTTCTTCCTGCGCTGTACCCCCGACAAAGGGGAACGCAACTTTTTTCTCTATGGCTATCACAAAGCCCGCTTTCTGGAGATCCTGCGTCAGCAAAAGGGATTGCCGCGCATTGCCTGGGCCGAACTGGATTCTTCCCACGAAGTCGTCGCCGTGCGCTATGGGGAAACCGGCTACCGCCATTGGGATACCAGCGGCTACATCGCCATGACGCCCGGTCAGATCGTAGACCAACTCAATGGAACAGCACAGATTACCAAGGCACAGGCGGCCGCCATGAAGGCCGGGGCACTGTTCGGCTGGCACTGTCCCGCCGCCGACCCGCGTCACTATGATGCACAGGGCTCTCCACTCCACCGAAAAGAAGCTGTGTGGCAGGAGATCCGCTGATGCCTTACGGGCGGGATAACCAAGCAGTGCAGGATATTTTTTCTTGCCTCCCCCACAAAAATCTCAAAAGCCAATAAGTTTTTACGGTTATCCAGTAAAAACTATTGAATAATCAGAAGTTTTTCGCTATACTTTTATAGAGAAAGGGAGGCGAACGCTATGATCATTCGATCGCATTATCTAAATACGCTAAGAAACTATCGGGATGTCCCCCTTGTCAAGATCCTGGCGGGCATCCGGCGATGCGGAAAATCAACGATCCTGGCTATGCTGCAGGAGGACTTACTGCAAAGCGGAATCGCCGCAGATCACATTATCAGTATGCGCTATACCTCCGAAGATTTTGACGATGGAATGACTGACAAGGAGATGTACCGCGGCATCAAAGATCAGATGACCGATGATGGGCGCTATTATCTTTTGTTGGATGAAGTACAGGAGATCGACGGGTGGGAAAAGGCTGTCAACAGTCTGCTGGAAAACGCCAACACGGATATTTATGTGACCGGCTCCAACTCCAAGCTGATGTCCAGCGAGATCTCCACCTATCTGACAGGGCGTTATATTTCCATCCCCGTGTACACCTTGTCCTTTTCGGAATATCTGGAGTTTAAAAAATCCGATCCCCGTTCCACAAAGGAGTTGTTAAACGAGTATCTGCGGTTCGGCGGGTTCCCCATCGTGGCCCTCAACAATTTTGATGAGCGTTCCGCTTATCAGATCGTGGAAGGGATCTACAACTCGGTCATTACCAACGATATTACAAGACGGCATGCGATCACGAACTTCGATTTGTTCAACCGCGTTGTCAAATATATCGTAGAAAATGTAGGGAAAACCTTTTCCGCCAACGCCATTGCGAAGTTCTTGAAAAGCGAAGGGCGCTCTCTGTCGGTCGAAGCAGTTTACAATTACCTGGCTTGGCTGGAAAAAGCCTTTGTTGTCTATCGCTGCCAACGGTATGACCTGCAGGGCAAATCCGTACTGAAAACGCAGGAAAAGTTCTATCTGGCAGATACCTCCTTAAAATATTGCATCCTGGGTTTCGACCCCAAGTCGATTGCCGCCATGCTGGAGAACATCGTGTATTTTGAGCTGCTGCGCCGGGGCTATGCGGTCTATATCGGGAAAAACGAAACGAAAGAGATCGATTTTGTGGCCGTGCGGCGCGATGAGCGCATTTACGTCCAGGTATGCCGCAGGCTGCCGGAAGGATCGGACCGGGAGATTGCCAACCTTCTTGAAATCAAAGACCATTACCCGAAATATGTGGTCACGCTGGACGAGTGGGCTGCTGGAAATATCAACGGTGTAAAAATCGTCCATCTGGCGGACTTTCTGCTTAGTTCTGAGTATTAAACTGCGAGACTTGCTGAAGCGTCCTTTTGAAATCGCCCCGCGTCTTTCATATCGCAGCCACTAAAGCCACCTGACAACCACGCTTCCTGCACCCGCATACCGCCCTAAATCAAAACAGTCGTTTTTAAGCTGCCGCTGAGTGTATCTCTGCCGGCAGCTTTTCCGTTTCAAGCCCAAACCCGAGGTTATGCTATGCCGAACTATCAAGATATACGCACGCTTGCCCATTCTTTGGTCAGGCAAGTAACCCAGAGCGGCGATACCTGGAAAGACTTCCTGGGGTCTGCCGCCTACGCCTACAACTATGCCTTCCCCAACCAGCTGCTGATCTACGGCCAACGTCCCGACGCCACCGCCGTGGCCAGTATCGACTACTGGAACAATCAGGCCCTGCGTTGGGTCAACCGGGGCAGCCATGGGATCGCCCTGCTGGACAGCCGCGCCCGCCGGGGTAAACTTCGCTATGTGTTTGATATTTCCGACACCTATGAATGCGGCTATGTACCACAGGCATTGCCGTGGATCATCGACGACACCAACCGGCAGGCCGTGTGGGACGCACTCCGGCAAGCTTTCGCCGCCGATACCGTGCAAAATGCCCTGGCCCTGCAGGCCGCCACACTGGCCGCCGGGCTGCGCCCTCAAATGGCACAGTCCCTGGAAACTGCCGTGCCCGGCAGTACGCTGGAATGGCGGCATCGGGAGGACCAGCAACAAATACTGGAACGGCTTATTGCACAGAGCGCCGCCTATATGGTGGCAAAGCGTTGCGGCATAGACACCGCCCTGCTGGAAACCGATGCCTTCGCTGCCATTCGTGAGTTTGATACGATTGCCACCGCCGTCATCCTGGGGTCTTTGACTACCCAAGTCAGCCGCCCGATGCTGCAAAACCTCGGCAGCCTCGTCCGCCAGATCGACAGTGTTGCACGGGAAACAACAAAAGCGCATAATCAAACCAAAGAAAAACTAATTCAAAAGGAGGTCCCTCATGATGGAATACACCCAGGTGAACGGGTATCTGATCCCGAATCTGACATTGGACGAACAACCGACACAGACGTTTGGCAAGTACGGCGAGATCCGCCGGGAATTTCTGCGGGCGAACGCGCCGGCACTTTTCGACCTGATGCTGATGCTGGGAACTCTGTATCCCCACCTGACGGAGGTAGACAATACCGTGCGGACGCAGGTCAGCCAGACCATGGACGAACTGATCCGCCGGACAGCACTGCCCGACAGGAAAACCGAGCCGTTAGCCTGGGCGCAGCAGATGAACCAGTTGAAAGCGCAGGCCGAGGAACTGGCAATGCCGGTGCTGTACGCCCTGTAACCCGGGAATCCCAACAAGCGGAGCGTGATGAAACACGCCCCGCTCTTTTTGTGCCCGAACAGCAAGCCGAGCAGATGGAGCTTCCCGACGAGGAACGCCAGACCCGGCAAGTCGAACAGGCAGCCAATAAGATCGCGCTGTCCTTGGCCCCGCCGGTGATCGACCGAACCGGCGAAAGGATCACCGAGGAGGAAGTTTCCCGCGCACTTTGTGATGGAAGTGGATTTGAAAACGGAAAACTGCGGATACAATCCTATTTCTCCCAACCCGTGTTGCCTGCAAAGGACGAAACGGTCCACTGGCTGAAAAAGGAATATGGCACCGGCGGCCGGTCATGGGAATTTGGTGATGGTTCCCAAGGTTGGCTGCATTACGACAGCAAAGGCTTTGAAATCCAGCGCAGCACAGGGGACGGGCGCATAACCCGCCCACTGACATGGCGGGAGGTTTCCAGCCGCCTGCAAGTACTGGTACAAGGTAACCGCTATCTTACCGACGCAGAGCGTCCCCGATATGAAGAATGGCTTTCCGCCCGCCGGGCGGAACAGGCTCAAAACGCCGCCGATTTAGAACAGGCCAAAGAGATCATCCAGGAATATTGGGATGAAAACGACTTCGATGCCCCGAACTTTGAGGATCTTTCCCACATTGAACTGGCCTATTCCACGGACGGCGAAGGGGAACATGAAATTGCAGTCTACGCTGACCTTGCGCATCACAAGCTGGTGTATGAAGTGGACGGGGCACCGTTGCTTTCCTCACAATACCGCAGCACAGCGGAGCTCATCGCCCATGAACTGCGCGAGATGACCTTTGACGGGCTGATCGCAGATGCAGAGGAAGCCTGCCGGGAACAGCAGAGCGAACTTGCAGCCCGCACCGCCCCCAGTAAACGGCCCTGCGTCCCTGGCGACGTGGTGTTTCTGGAACAGGGCAAACCCTATGTGGTGCAGGACATTGGCGAAACAGAGATCCTGGTGCAAGATCAGGACTTTCCGCTGTTCAGCCGAAGCATCGACCGGGAGGAATTCTCACGGCTGATCAGGGGAAATGGGCGCAACGCCCATCTGCAGGCGCCGCCTGATATAGTCATGAAACAGGCACCATCCGAGAATCTCGATGGGGCGAGCCCAGAAAAAGCGGAAGCGCCAGAGAAGGAACTTGAAACGCCTTTTGTGGAGCAGGTCTTGGAGGAAACGCAAAATCTGTCCGAGCCTGCCGCATATGAGCCAATCAACTACACCGCTCCCTACCGGCCGCCCGTCCCCGCAACTGCAAAAGAAAAGTTCGCCGCCAACCTGGAAGCGATCCGCACCCTGAAATCCATCGAACAGCGGGTAGCCCAGGGCGGCCTGCCCGCCAGCGCAGAAGAACAGCAGATCCTGGTACGGTACATAGGCTGGGGCGGGTTGGCGGACGCCTTTGACCCTGGCAAACCCAACTGGTCCCGGGAATATGGGGAATTGAAAGCCCTTCTCACCGAAAGCGAGTATCAGGCGGCGCGAAGCAGCACTCTGACCGCCTACTTCACTTCGCCGGAAATCATCCATCCCATCTACCGAGCCTTGGGGCGCATGGGGGTACAGGGCGGCAATATTTTGGAACCCAGCATGGGCACCGGCGCTTTTTTTGCCCATAAACCTAACAGCTTTGACCTGAACAGCGCCAAGCTGTACGGCGTTGAACTGGATGCACTAACCGGGCGGATTGCCCGGCAGCTGTACCAGAAGGCCCACATCCAGATCACCGGCTTTGAAAAAGCCGACCTCCCGGACAGCTTTTTTGACTGCGCCGTAGGCAATGTTCCCTTTGGCGATTTCTCGGTGAGCGACCGGGCTTACGACAAGCTGCACTTCCGCATCCATGACTACTTCCTGGCCAAAACCATCGACAAGGTGCGCACCGGCGGCATCATCGCCATGATCACCACCAGCGGCACCCTCGACAAGAAAAGCGATACCGTTCGGAAGTATATCGCTGCCCGCTGCGATCTGATTGGGGCGGTAAGGTTGCCCAACACTGCGTTCAAACAGAATGCGGGGACCGAAGCCGTGGCGGATATACTCTTTCTGCAAAAGCGGGACCGTCTGACGGAGCGGGACGAATCCTGGCTGCACATCGGGCAGACAGCCGATGGGATCCCCATCAACCAGTATTTTGCCGAGCACCCCGAAATGGTCTGCGGCACCATCCAGATGAAAAGTGGCCCGCACGGCCCGATTCCTACTTGCGCCCCTATCACAGAATCGCCTCTTGAAGAACAACTGGATCGGGCACTTTCTCATCTTTCCGCCACCCTGACCAAACCCGACCTTGCCGTCGTGGAAGAAGAACCTGACATGGCGGTGATCGAAGCGGACCCATCCGTGCGAAATTTCAGCTACACACTGAAAGACGGAAAAATCTACTTCCGTACCAATTCTGTCATGAAGGAAATGCGGTTGGGTGTAACCGCCGCCCACCGGGTACGCCAGCTGATCGCCCTGCGGGACAAGGTGCATGAACTGTTGCAGGCCCAGCTGGACGATCAACCCGACGCAGAGATCCATCGCCTGCAGACCCAGCTGAAAAAGCGATATGACACCTACACCCACGCCCACGGTCTGATCAGCAGCCGCGGTTCGGCACTGGCTTTTCAGGACGATAGCAGCTACTATCTGCTGTGTTCCCTGGAAGATGTGGACGAAAACGGAAAACTGAAAGGCTTATCGGACATGTTCACCAAGCGAACGATCCGCAGCGCAAAAGCCGCCGACCACGCCGACACCGCCAGTGACGCCCTGGCCTTATCCATCGGTGAAAAAGCCTGTGTGGACATGCCCTACATGATGGAACTGACCGGCAAGACCGAGGAGGAGATCGTGACGGAGCTGACCGGCGTGATCTTTGCGGACCCGCTGGAGAAAAGCGTTGATGGCAGACCTGTCTACCGCACGGCAGACGAATACCTTTCCGGCAATGTGAGGAAAAAGCTGGAGATCGCCCGCCTTGCCGCGGCCCAGGATCCCAGCTTCCATGTTCATGTGGAGGCGTTGGAGCAGGTACAGCCCAAAGATCTGGACGCCAGTGAGATCGCGGTGCGCCTGGGCGCCACCTGGATCGAGCCTGCCATCATCAAACAGTTTGCCGACGAGTTGGTGGACGCGCCGATGGTTTCCCGCTGTATGGTGGATGTGCATTACGCCCCCTACACAGAGCTTTGGAACATATCCGGCAAAAGCATAACAGGCGGGAATATCAAGGCCAGCGTTACCTACGGCACAAACCGGGCCAACTTCTACCACATCCTGGAAGAATCGCTGAATCTTCGCGCCATCCGTATCTTTGATACAGTTCGGGAGGCTGATGGTTCGGAACTCCGCGTGTTAAACCCGCAGGAAACACAGGCAGCCCAGGGCAAACAGCAGCAGATCGAGGACGCTTTCAAAGAGTGGATCTGGAAAGACCAAACCCGAAGGCAGGCTTTGGTCAAGCTCTACAATGAAAAATTCAACAGCATCCGCCCCCGCGAATACGATGGCAGCCACATCCAGTTTCATGGCATGAATCCCGCAATCACCCTGCGGCCCCACCAACGCAACGCCATCGCCCACATCCTGTATGGCCATAACACCCTGTTGGGCCATGTGGTCGGCGCTGGCAAGACCTATGAAATGGTGGCGGCAGCTATGGAAAAGAAAAGGCTGGGCCTGTGCAGCAAAACGCTGATCTGTGTGCCCAACCATCTGACCGAGCAAGTGGCAGGGGAGGCGTTGCAGCTCTACCCCAACGCCAACATCCTGGTTGCCAGGCGCACCGACTTTGAGAAGGCAAACCGCAGGCGATTTTGCGCGCGTATCGCAACAGGTAACTATGACATCATTATAATCGGTCACAGCCAGTTCGAGAAAATCCCCCTGTCTGCCCAACGCCAAGCCCATTACCTCCAAAGTCAGATTGAAGAAGTAATCCAGCAGACCGCCGCCCTAAAAAAGGAACGCGCCGAGAACTTTACCGTCAAGCAGATGGAACTGGCCCGCAAACAATTGCAAAAGAAGTTAAACAATCTCGTCAAAGCCGAGCGAAAAGATGATATAGTCACTTTCGAGGAGGCGGGTGTGGATTCTCTCATGGTGGATGAAGCCCACATTTTCAAAAACCTCGTGTGCGTTTCCAAGATGCGGAATGTGGCGGGCATCAGCCAGACCGAAAGCCAGCGCGCCAGCGACCTTTTGATGAAAACCATGTATCTGGACGAGATCACCGGCGGGCGGGGTGTGGTATTTGCCACCGGCACACCGCTCTCCAACAGTATGACAGAACTGTACACCATGCAGCGGTACCTGCAACGGCATACGCTGGAGGTCAACGGCCTGGCAAACTTTGATGCCTGGGCTTCCACCTTTGGGGAAACGGTGACCGCCATTGAGCTGGCGCCCGAAGGCACCGGGTACCGCACCAAGACCCGCTTTGCCAAGTTTTATAATCTGCCGGAACTGATGTCCATGTTTAAAGAGTGCGCCGACATTCAGACGGCGGATATGCTCAAACTGCCGGTGCCGGAGCTGGAGGGCGGTAAGCCCATCAACGTGCAGCTGCCGCCCAGCAGCATCCAGAAAGTGATGGTAGCCGACCTAGGCAAACGGGCTGACCTTGTGCGCAGCGGTTCGGTTGACCCGGCAAAAGATAACATGTTGAAAATCGTGCGCTGCTAAGCGCAAAAGTGTATCTCCCCCGCAGGGGGACATTATTAAAAGTGAATAATGGGAACAACCAACCTACCTAGCGAGGAAACTCAAAGGGGACAATCGCATGTTGGTAAAGCGGATAAGGAGTTAATCGAAAGACTTCGACGCTCCGCAAGTTCCGTGTCCTATGGTTAAAGCTATACTGCCTGAACCTTAGTTCCGACTTGGTGCACAGCATCGCCCACCGGAAAGCGATTGATACCGGTGTCATTGTATGCTCGCTGTTGTTGATTTTGGGCGAGTAACTTTTTGCAATGAAAGAGCGCACAATGAGTGTGAATAAAGGAACGAAAAAGGAACCTAAGGGATGCTCGATACGTACACTTTTGACGAATGGCAGGATTGCCTAAAGGGGGCGACCCCCATGGCAACGGAGTCACCATAGTAGTCAGAGCAAGGGAAAGCCTTGTACACGGCGAAGGGTGACAGGTAATTTAGACTTAGTTAGAAAGGAGTAGGTGCGTGAGATGCGTACAGCCCAAACTGTTTTAACGGTCATTCAAGAACGTGGAAAACAGCACAAACCCATTGAAAGAGTTTACAAACTCTTGTTCAACCGGGACTTCTATCTCAATGCCTATGCGAAGTTATACCCGAATAACGGCGCAATGACCAAGGGTGTTACAGATGAAACGGTTGATGGTATGTCGATCCAGAAAATCGACAGAATGATTGAACTTCTACGAGAAGAAAAATACCAATGGAAGCCTGCAAGACGTGAATATATTCCAAAGAAAAACGGAAAGAAACGTCCTCTTGGTATTCCTGCATGGGGAGACAAGCTATTGCAGGAGGTAATGCGAGAAATATTAGAAGCGTATTACGAACCGCAATTCAGCAATCATTCCCATGGATTCAGACCCAATAGAGGATGTCACACAGCGTTGCAGGAAATTCAGATTTGGAAAGGAACCCGTTGGTTCATCGAGGGAGACATATCCAAATAC
Source organism: uncultured Subdoligranulum sp. (assembly GCF_937890665.1). Next base: position 5,785 of record NZ_CALADU010000107.1, on the reverse strand, counting down.
TTCGATACGATTGACCACGATGTTCTCTTGAAAATTCTTGAGAAGAATATCCATGACGGAAGGTTTCTTCGCCTTATCTCCAATATGCTGAAAGCTGGCTATTTGGATGATTGGAAGTTCAATCAAACAATCAGCGGAACTCCACAGGGAGGGGTTATCAGCCCTCTACTGGCAAACATCTACTTGAATGAATTTGACCAGTGGTTAGAGAATACGCTAATTCCCCAATATACAAAGGGTAAGCGGCAGAAATCTAACCCTGCATACAACAGGATGAACGCTGAAATCAGCAAAGCCAGAAAGAATAGAGATATACAGACTGCCCACAAACTTGAGGTAGAACGGCGAAATATTCCGTCAGTTGACCCGTATGATGAAAACTATCGCAGATGCAGATATGTTCGCTATGCTGATGATTTTCTCATCGGTTTTACAGGCTCCAAAGCTGATGCCGAGGAAATTAAGGCGGCAATGCACAATTTCCTTGAAAATGAGCTTCATCTGGAATTATCGCAGGAAAAGACCTTAATTACCAATGCAAGTAGTCAGGCGGCTAAGTTCCTGGGTTACGAAATTAAGGCACAAAGGGCTAATGACTACATCGACCCCAAAGGGCGCAGAGGTGCAAACGGTGCCATCGCACTACTTGTCCCTGCAAAGGTTATTGAGAGCAAGTGTCAATCCTTCAAGCGAAATGGAAAGGTTACTCATAGAAATGCGTTGCTCCAAGATGATGATTTTTCTATCGTGCAACAGTTTCAAGCGGAGTACCGTGGGTTGGTTCAGTATTATATCCTGGCACAAAATCTGTCGTGGTTTTCTACGCTGTATTGGGTAATGGAAACTTCTTTACTGAAAACATTAGCCTGTAAACACAGATCTTCTATGAAGAAGCAAAAGAAAAAGTACAGAACCACAACTACAAGCACAAGTGGAAAAGAAGTCCCCTGCTTACAAGTGGTCGTGCCACGGCCCGGTAAGAAGCCTCTTGTTGCAACTTGGGGTGGTATCTCCCTTGTCCACAAGCGCAAAGCCATTATTGAGGACAAGCCTTATAAAGTGTATGGCGGACGAACGGAGCTTGTAAAAAGACTGCTGGCAGATACCTGTGAATTGTGTGGAAGCAAAGAAAATATTGAAGTACACCACATTCGCAAACTTGCTGATGTGAAGAACAAGGGGCTGCTTAACGCTCCCACATGGGCGCAAGTTATGGCAGCAAGAAACAGAAAAACGCTTGTGGTATGTCGGGAATGCCATGTAGCAATCCACAATGGAACAATAAACAAACCACTTTCTTGAAATTAAATTACTGGGGAGCCGGATGATGCGAAAGTATCAAGTCCGGTTCCGTGGGGGGATAACGGAAAAGGAGCATAGCTACCTCGCCGGTATCCTACCCGACACCAATGATGGCCGGAAGTTGGCCTTGGACCAGCGCCTGATCGACCCGAACCTGCCCGATGATCCCAACAGCAAGGTAAACGCCTGCGTGGAACGGGTCTTTGAGATCTGGGAACGGACCAGGCCCAATCGGTCCACCCAACTGATTTTCTGCGATCTTTCCACGCCCAGGGCGGACACTTTCAACATCTACGACGATATTCGTGGAAAGTTGATGGCAAAAGGCATCCCCAAGGAGGAGATCCAGTTTATCCACAACGCCAACACCGAAGCCCGCAAAGCGGATCTTTTCGCCAAGGTGCGCAGCGGCACGGTACGGGTCCTCCTGGGCAGCACCGCCAAGCTGGGGGCCGGCACCAATGTGCAGCAGAAACTCATCGCCCTGCATCACCTGGATGTTCCCTGGCGTCCCTCTGATATTGAACAGCGGGAAGGGCGCATGGTCCGCCAGGGCAACGAAAACCAAAAAGTGTCGATCTACCGCCATGTTACAGAGGGCACGTTTGATGCCTACTCCTGGCAGCTGATCGAAAATAAGCAGCGTTTTATCAGCCAAGTTATGACCAGCAAAAGCCCCGCCCGTGCCTGCGACGATATGGATGAAGCTGCGCTGTCCTATGCGGAGGTCAAGGCCCTGGCAGCAGGGAACCCCGCCATCAAGGAAAAGATGGACCTGGACATCCAGGTGACCCGGCTGCGCACACTGAAGGCACAGTACACCAGCCAGCACTACCATCTTGAGGACGCCGCGACAATTGTGTTCCCGGCTGAAATCCAGAAGGCAAAAGGTGTGATTGCAAATTGCACTACTGACGCGCAGACCGTCCAGGCAAATACCCGCCGGGACAGCGAAGGCAAAGAAGATTTTCAGATTTGCCTGATGGACACCACCTATGACAAGCGGGAGGATGCCGGGCGGGCTTTGCTCGGCCTGATCGGCGCCGCCATGGACAGCGATAAGCCGGTGCCCATCGGAAGCTATAAAGGGCTGACAATCCAAGCCGTTTTTCTGCCGCTTGCCCAGGAATTTCATGCGCAACTGGTGGGGGCTGGTATGTACGACGTTCCGCTGGGGGCGGATACCCAGGGCAACATCACCCGTATCACCAACGCAGCAGCCGGTATCGTAAAGCGCCGTGAAGCAGCGGAAAGCGATCTGGCGCAACTGGAAAAGCAATTGCAAAACGCCAAGGAAGAATTGCTGAAGCCCTTTCCACAGGAACAAGAACTGGCTGAAAAGAGCAAACGTCTGGCAGAGCTGAACGCGCTGCTGAACATGAACGAACGGGACAAAGTCATAGATGCGGTCCCAGATGAAGAAAAGTCCATTCCCGCACACAGTATCCGACCGTGTGTTTCTATTGAAAGGTGAGTTCGTATTGAGAAAACCCGATACCATTCGCGCCCCGCCCTGCGAAAACCAGGGGACAGGCGTATTTTTCTTTACTAAGCCACCCGATGCGTGTATAATATAAGTACAGAATTTTTGACGGCAACAGGAGGGATTACCATGATGTATCCGTTCATGACATTGTCCGATAACACCGAGATCGTCCACTCCGAAATGCTGCCTGACGGCAAAGTGAAAGTCTACATCGAAAAGCCGGATACCAAAGATTGTTTCCACCATGCGACCTGCTATCTGCCCGGTTATGAGTGGACGGAGGTTTTCGGTTTTACAGAAAAGGAAGTAGCGGAATATCAAAAGTTTCTGGAAAGCACTGCGCACCTGATTTTGCAGTTTGCGCAGGACGGAGGCGTTGAAAATGCCGCAGGTTTTTAAGATCGGTTCATACTGGGTCTACTTCTTGACCAACGAGAATGAGCTTCTGGAACCCATCCATGTCCATGTGTAGCAGGGGACTCCCTCAAAGGCCGTGACCAAAATCTGGATCACAAAATCCGGCGGGTGCTATCTGGCAAACAACAACTCTCAAATGCCGCCAAAGGTTCTTCGCAACATCATGGCGGTCATTGAGGCCCGCAGCGAAGAAGTGATTCAAAAGTGGCAAGACTTTTTTGGAAGCATCCGCTACTACTGCTGAGATATTCATGAAAACCGGCACCGCCTTCGGTGCCGGTTTCGCTTTACATTACCCCCACACTTCATATTTTTGCGTCTGCTATGGCAGGCGCTTTTTTATTAGCTGGAAAAGACACGGCTGACCACCGTGCCTTTCACAGCATCTTTATTGTAGGAGGTTCTACTATGAAAACACACACGGCAAGGCAGCGTCTGGCAGCAATCTGCCTGACTGCGCTGATGAGCCTATCTTGGCTGCCGCCTCTGCCAGCCTTCGCAGACGATGACCTGCTCAAATCTGAAATCAGTTCCACCCCGGAAACGGCGGCAGGGGAGCGTGGGCAAATTGAAACTGCAACACCAGAAACAGCGCCTTCTTTGAATGAAGAAGCCCAGGCATCTCTTGACACCATTAACGCGGCGGACCAGTCTACTATGGAGGCCACCACCCCCGGGGACGGCGGGGAAGACCTGCTGCTGGACGAGATCGCCCGGCAAATGTACAGCGGCCTGCCCTTTGCCCCCACCGGCTACTATCTCGACTCCAACGGGCTGCCGGTGGTGACCGGCGAGACGAAGATCTCCATCGAGGGCTGGGGTACCGAGGATTACAGCGGTTACAACGCGGACAGCGACACCCAGGTAGCCCTGGACGCCGCCCTGCTGGAAGCAGCCAACGCCACCGCGGCCTTCCCCCGGGAGGACGGGGCGGACTATGCCATCGTGCCCATCAGCATCCAGGTCCTCTACCCGGCCAACGGCAGTCATGCCGAGATCCAGCTCCCCGACGGTGTAGAACCGCTGAGCTACGGCTTCACCCGGGACGACCTGACCCCAGCCACCGGGGAAGAACGGCAGTCCATGCTGTCCTATACCTTTCAGGAAGTGGCCGCCTCGGTGGCCGGGATCTACGTCAAGGCCAGCGAGGATTTTGAGGTCAGCCTGACTTACACCGATGGGGAGCGGACACTGACCAAGACCCTCGCAGTCACGCTGGACGACGACGCGCCGCCCAGCAGCATTCTGGAAGATCGCTTTTCCCAGCAGACCAGCGCGGTGAGCACTTATGCGCTGCCGGAAGTTCGCGCCGGCCTGCAAGTCACCCAGTGCGTGAACACCTCCGTCGGCTGGATGAATTACTTGGGCGGCCAACCGGCCCTTTGCGCTGATCACGGCAAGTGGGCTTGGGGACCTGGTGCAACCTACGCGAACAAGTACCCGCCGGTGGCGTCCTACAGCGCGGCCGGTTCGGTGTGGGTGGATGCGGCCTCCTTCGGGAAAGGCTGGCTGGCCGACCAGGCCACCATCTGGGCGTCCGGCTTCCACAACGGCGTGCCCACGGCTTCCGCCGTCAGCACCTACGGGCTGGAAGCTGAGACCGCCCCCAGCTACTATGACCGGCTGGCATGGCAGGCGGAGCAATACCCGGACAGCCTGGCCGCCGAGATCTTGCAGGAGATGACCCCGGCAGTCTCTACCTATGCAAACGACGATTCCCGTACCGTCTATCTCGGTACGCTATATACACCGAGCAACCCGGCGTGGCAGCGCTTTGTCATTCTGACTTATACCCCGGTTTCTCTTGGGGATAATCCTGATGTACCCGGCCTGGAGCCGGAGGGCGAACCCATCGAAATCCCGTGGGAAGCCAGCTACGAGCGTACTGCGACACTGGATTTTTCCTATACGGTGAACACCGACAAGATCCAGCTGGAAACAGGAGAAAAGGTGGACGGGGCCACCATCGACATCGCGCCGGTTTTGGACGGCATCCCCGGCAACATCGAGGGCGGCAGCTGGACCATCTCACCGGCTGGCAAACAGACGGTCACCACCGGCGGCCACACCCAGGATGACAACTTCCAGAACAACGGCGGCGACGGATCTGTTACCTGGAACATCCATTATGAAGTCACCAAATCTTCTTCCAAGAGTGGTTCCGTCACGGTAAGCAGCGAGCAGGACGCCGACACCAACGGTCAACAGCAGGCCGCGCAGCAGCAGGCTGCCGCCCAGTCTCAGTGCGAATCCGAGGTGAACAGTGCCATTGATGCCGCCCTGGCTGCAGCACACAGCTACTTTGACAACATCCAGTATCGCTACGATGAAACTGATGTGCCGTATGGTTTTGAGGAATTTGACGGCGCACTGGGCAGCCACCAGGACATCACGGTGCCCGCCGGCAGTTCCAACAAGTATGTAATGCGCAACGATGAATGGTCTCTGCAGGTCAACCTGAAAAAGGTGGACAGCGAGACCGGCGAGCAAATTGCCGGGGAGGCGCTCTATGAAGTCTACGAGTGGGACACCGTCACCCAGCAGTACATCCCCTATGGCGGGTACAACCAGTACAGTGTT
>NZ_CALADU010000106.1 GCF_937890665.1 uncultured Subdoligranulum sp. | reverse complement strand
CCAGCTTAGCTGGTGGTTGTCGCTCGCTCAAGCTACCCAACACAAGAAACGCTCTTGCCGGTGTAAAACTGGCAGGAGCGTTTCTTGTTGAAGTGGTTATAAAAGACCTTTGATTTTTTCAAGATGATCTATAGCGGATTGCAGTTCATTTTGAAACTGATCCCTAGAAGAATCTCGGCCTAAAAGAAGATGATCCATACTGACATGGAAGTATTCTGCAATATCGATCAGGATTTTTACAGAGCCATTGGAGCTTCCCCTTTCAAGATCGCCGAGGTGGCGATGGGAAACACCAAGTTTTTCAGCAAGTTTTTCCTGCGATAACTTCTCATTTGTACGCAAAGTAAAAATACGGTTAAGTCTCCATCTCTTTTATAAACGATGAAATTGGCAGAATGTTCCACACAATTTTCTATCAAAACGATTTTCATTATGCTGCATTCATTCTGCCGGGCTTATGAAAAAGCAGGCATTTTGCTTTCATCATCCTGCAAACAGATGATTAAGCACTACTGGGTATTATCGCAATTTTCAAAAATAGTGCCCATCAACACGGCATCTTTGCGATATGCAGTTTGCGGATGTTGTTTGTGCATTAAAAACGCAAACTGCTATAATATCAAAAAAGTCTTTATTTGAGTTCAGAATTCATTGAAGATCAAAGGATCATTCGGATTGCAATTACTGTATGAATATGCTATGATTACGTTGAAAATCATTTGTGTTTCAACTGATCAAACAGGGAGCGTATGAACAGCCATGAAGCGTTTGCAGGATATTGCAGATCAAGTTGGTGTAAGCCGGACAACGGTGTCCAATGTGCTGCACGGCAACACCAAAAAGGTTTCCAAGGAAATGATCCAGAAAATTTCGGAAATTCTGAACCAGGAGGGCTATGTCCCGAATACATCTTCCCGTGAGCTGACCCGCAAAGGGTCCGGCATCCCTTCTCTGCGCGATACCTTTGTGGCAGAACTTCTGTCTGGTGTAGAAGAGACAGCCCATCGAAACGGATATTATGTCATGCTGATCAATGGCCAGGACAAAAATACGGACCAGGTGGCAGAGATTGCCTCCCGATGGAATGTGGATGGTCTTGTCGTCCTGGGACTGGACGAAAAGAAATACAAGGAGCTGCGCAGGCAACTCAACAAATATATGGTCCTGATTGACACCTATCCCGAGGCGGAGTACCACTACGTCAACGTGGGGACTGATGATTTCGGCGGCGGCGCCATGATTGCAAAGTATCTGCTGGACAACGGGTACACCCAGGCCATCTTTGCCGCCGAGTGTGATACCGGCGCAGACCATTACCGCTGGAAAGGATTTCAGCATCAGATGCGCTCTGCCGGGATTGACTGCGGAGAAGAGCGCCATATTCTTCTCCCCGAGGATATTTCTCTGCGCCGTGTCATGTACGGCCACTATTTGGATCGCTTTGTCCAGGCCAGGGCTGTGGCCCTGGCCTCTGACTATGATGCGGCGGAAGTGATGAATTATCTGCAGGACCACGGCATACAGGTGCCGGAGCAGATCTCCGTCACCGGGTTTGACGACTGCATCTATGCAGAACTCATGCATCCCCCTCTGACGACAGTGCGTCAGAACGTCCCGGCCAAAGCAGAGGCCGCCGTGGAACTGCTGGTGCGTCTGATTCGGCAGGAACCGGTGGAGTGTAAAAATTACGTTCAGCCTGTTGAACTGATCCGCCGCAACTCGGTGAGCGAATCAACCCCCAACGCCGCGCCCTGGTCACAAGATCTGCACAAAATCCACAAATAATTCTTGTGGTATTTATCAGTTTCGTAGGAAACGTCACGCAAAACCCTTTTCAAATCCTCTTCGGTTTTGTATAATGAGCTCGTCAAAAAGACACGCT
>NZ_CALADU010000105.1 GCF_937890665.1 uncultured Subdoligranulum sp. | reverse complement strand
GACATCAACAAATACCGCGGTGTGATCCCGGCCTTCTATGCCTGCTATGACAAGAACGGGGCGATCTCAGTGGAAGGCGTCAAGGCGCTGGCCCGGCATCTGATCGCCAAGGGCGTCAAGGGCCTGTACGTGGGCGGTTCTTCCGGCGAGTGCATCTACCAAAGCGTGGCGGAGCGCAAAACCGTGCTGGAAGCCGTCATGAGCGAGGCCAAGGGCAAGATCACCGTTATTGCCCATGTGGCCTGCAACAACACCGCCGACAGTGTGGAACTGGCCGCCCATGCGGAACAGTGCGGCGTGGATGCCATCGCGGCCATCCCGCCCATCTACTTCCACCTGCCCAACTACGCCATCGCGGACTACTGGAACGCCATGAGCGCCGCCGCCCCCAACACTGAGTTCGTCATCTACAACATCCCTCAGTTGGCGGGCACCGCCCTGACCATGCCCCTGCTGGCCGAAATGCTGAAAAACCCCAACGTGGTGGCTGTGAAGAACTCCTCCATGCCGGTGCAGGACATCCAGATGTTCAAGGATGCCGGCATCGCCGCCCGGGGCAAGGACGGCTTCGCGGTCTTCAACGGTCCCGACGAGCAGTTTGTGTCGGGCCGGGTGATGGGCGCCGACGGCGGCATCGGCGGCACCTATGCCGTCATGCCCGAGCTGTTCCTCAAGATGAACGAGCTGCTGGGCAAGGGGGACATCGCCACCGCCCGTCATGTGCAGTATCTGGCGGACCGGATCATCTACAAGATGTGCGAGGCCCACGGCAACCTGTACGCTGTGCAGAAAGAGATCCTGCGCCGCATGTACGGTTTGGAGCTGGGCGGCGTGCGCCCGCCGCTGCCCGGTTTGACCGAGGCGGACGACGCCGTTGTGGTGGCCGCCCAGACGATGATCGAAAGCGCGCTGGCCGAAGTCCAGACGCTATAATCCGGCGGCAGGCTTCCCTGATTTCAGGGGAGCCTGTCCCTGTTTGGGGCGCCGCCCCGGAAAGGACCCCCTATGATCACCGATACCTTGCAGAATCTGCCGCGCTACCGCGGCCTGCACAAAAATTTGGACGTGGCCATCCGGTGGCTGATGGCCCATGACCCTGCCGCCCTGCCCAACGGCCGCACCGAGATCGACGGCGACCGGGTGTTCATCAACGTGATGGATGCCGCCCTGCGGGACGCCGAAGGCGCCGCTTTTGAGTACCACCACCGCTATGCCGATTTGCAGATCGACCTGACGGGGTCGGAGCAGTGGGGCTGGGCCGCCGCCGGGGCCGAGGACAAGCCCTACGACGGGGAGACCGACGCCGGTTTTGTGACCGGACCGGAGCAAGCCGCCGGCACCTTGGGGGATGGGCGGTTTGCCCTGTTCTTCCCCGGCGAGCCCCACAAACCCAGTTGCCGCACCCCGGACTGCGACACCGTGCGCAAAGCCGTGGTCAAGATCGAGATGCTGCACAACAAAGGAGCGTATTTGGAATGAAGAAGGAAGAAATTTTCCAGCAAATCCATCACGGGCTGATCGTGTCCTGCCAAGCGCTGGAGCATGAACCCCTGTACACCCCCGAAGGCGGCATTATGCCGCTGATGGCCAAGGCTGCCGCCATGAGCGGAGCGGTGGGCATCCGGGCCAACACCGTGCGGGACATCACCCAGATCAAGGCGGTGGTGGACCTGCCGGTGATCGGCATTATCAAAAAAGACTACCCCGGCACCCCCATGTACATCACCGTAACGATGGCCGAGGTGGACGCGCTGGTGGCCTGCGGCGTGGACATTCTGGCCGTACAGGGCACCAGCGCCCTGCGCCCCGACGGCAAGACGGCGGCGGAGTTTATCCGGGAAATCAAGGCCAAGTATCCCGACCAGTTGGTGATGGCCGACATCGCCACCTTGGAGGAAGCCATGGCCTGTGCCGCCGCCGGGGCCGACTTTGTGGGCACCACCATGCGGGGCTACACCCCCGAGACCACCGGCATCAACGACATCGACTTCGACTTTGTGGCCCAGCTTGCCAAGGAATGCCCCGCCAAAGTGATCGCCGAGGGGCACATCCACTACCCCGAGCAGGCCCGCAAAGCGCTGGAAGCCGGCGCCTATGCGCTGGTGGTCGGCGGCGCCATCACCCGCCCCGCCGAGATCACGGCCCGGTTCACCGCGGCCATTCAGGACTGCAAGTAAAGGAGCGGCCATGAGCAAGATCTATCTGGGCATCGACATTGGCGGCACAGCGGTCAAGCTGGGCCTTGTGGACGAGACCGGCGCCGTGCTGGACCGGACGGAGCGGAGCGTGAGCTTTGACGACTACCGCACCCCCATCTTGGACACCGTACAGGCAGCCGCCGCCGACTTTACCGCCGGACGGCGGGAACTCTTGTGCGGCATCGGCGTATCGGCCACCGGGCAGATCGACAGCCGCCGGGGCATCGTAGCGGGCACCTGCGGCAGCCTGCCGGGCTGGGTGGGCGCCCCCATCCGGGACCGGCTGGAAGCCGACTACCACCTGCCGGTAACGGTCGCCAACGACGCCAACTGCATGTGTCTGGGCGAAGTGTGGGTGGGTGCGGCCCAAGGCTGCACCGATGTCATCGGCATCACCATCGGCACCGGCATCGGCGGGGGCATCCTTACCGGGGGACGGCTGCTGGAAGGCGCCCGGGGTCTGGGCGGCGAGATGGGCCACTACCGCACCCACGCGCTGGACGGGGTGCCCTGCACCTGCGGCGCCAAGGGCTGCTGGGAACGGTACGCTTCCACCACGGCGCTGGTCCGGGCCGCCAAGGCGATGGACCCCACTCTGGTGGACGGGCGCGCCATCTTTGCCGCCGCGCAGGCGGGCCGCTGCGATGTGCTGGACCTGCTGGACCACTGGATGGACGAGATCGCCCAAGGTCTGGCGGGCATGGTCCACATCTTCAACCCCCAGCGCATCTTGGTGGGCGGCGGCGTCAGCGCCCAGAACACGCTGCTCATCCAACCGCTGGAGCGCAAGGTCAAGGCGGCGGTCATGCCCGCCTTTGCCGAAGGGCTGACCCTGACCGCTGCGGCGCTGCAAAACGACGCCGGTCTGGTGGGCGCCGTCTACTATCTGTTACAGCAAACTGCATAACCGTTTTCTCTTCTCCCGACCCGCTCTGCCGCTACGGCAGGGCGGGTTTTCCATTTTTTCCCGGAACCGGGAAAACGCCCCGGCGCTTCGGCGTTCACCGCCCCGGTACGGGTCAAGTCCTACGCCGCTCTATTTACAAAAAAAGCGGAAAACCTTATAATGATTTTGTCAAAATGTCACGATAAACACCATGTAAGTCCAGCTTTTACAGGCAGATCGCGCGGGAATCTGGAATCCTTTCGATTTGCAAACAGGGGCGGGGCCTGATTTTGTATGCCCAAAATCGCTTTTGTCCCCCCTTTTTGAAAGGACTGGTAGTATGAATTGGCATTGCGCCATGACGGTAACGGGACCGGTGGACGGGCAGGCACTGGGCGTGACCTATGTGCACGAGCACCTGATGGTAAAACCCCAACTGGACGACCCCGCTTACATTCCCTACACCTTGCAGGACGAGGAAGCCTCGGCGGCGGAGACCCAATCGTTTCTGGACGCCGGCGGCTGCACGCTGGTGGAGATGACCCCGCTGCACTACGGGCGGGACCCCGCCGCCTACCGCCGCATCGCCGAAAAGACCGGGGCGCACATCCTATGCTGCACGGGCTTTCACAAAGAGCTGTTTATGCCCCCGTGGTTTGATGAAAAGAGCGACGCAGAACTCTACGACCTGCTGATGGGGGAGATCACCGACGGATTGGACGGCACCGGGGTGCGCCCCGGTGTGCTGAAGCTGGGCACCAGCTACGAACAGATCACCCCCCGGGAAGCCCGGTCGCTGGCCATCGCCGCCCGGGTCCACCGGGACACCGGCATTCCCCTGAGCACCCACTGCGACAAGGGCACCATGGGGCTGGAACAACTGCAGGCGCTGGAGCACTGCGGCGTGGACCCTTGCGAGGTGCTGCTCTGCCACATCGACAGCCGCCGGGATACCGACTATGCCAAAGCCCTCTGCCAGACCGGCGCCACCATCTGCATCGACCATGTGGGGCGGGAACTGGCGGACACCGACGCCTTCCGGGTCCAGATGATCACCGACTTGGTGGAGGCCGGCTACGCCGACCGGGTGACGCTGGCCGGCGACATGGGCAAGACCGATTATCTGCCCGCCTACGGCGGCAAGCCCGGCTTTGCCTATATCCTGACCCGGCTGTACGACGCCCTGCTGCCCCGCATTGGGGAAACCGCACTGCACACCATTCTGGTGGATAACCCCCGCCGCATCTTTGCCGGGCAACCATAAAAAGGAGAACGGTCATGACTTCGTCCCTTACCCGCCTGATAGAACAGGAGGACCCCCGCCAGCCTTACACCGACGAACAACTGGCCCAGATGTTGGGGATACGCCGGGAACAGGTGGTGGAGCTGCGCCGTACCGCCGGGGTGGCCGATTCCCGCACACGGCTGCGGCCCATCCTGACCCGGGAACTCGCCCGCCTGCTGGCGCAGGAGCCGGATCTGTCCGACCGGTCGCTGACCGCCCGCCTGAACGAAAGCGGTTTCAAAGTATCCCGCTATCTGGTGCGGGAACTGCGGGAGACCCTGCCCCCAGCCCCCGGACCGGTCACGGCTGCCGCCGAGCCGCCCGCCCCGCAGGAGGCGGAGGAAAACCTCTTTGCCCGGATGATCGGCTTTGACGGCGGCCTGAAAGCCCAGATCCATCAGGCCAAAGCGGCGGTATCCTACCCGCCCAACGGGCTGCACACCCTGATCATCGGCCCCTCGGGGTCCGGCAAGACCCTGCTGGCCGAAACGATGTACCGCTACGCCATCCAGCAAAAGCTGCTGGCCCCCGACGCCCCCTTTGTGGCCTTCAACTGTGCCGACTATGCCGACAACCCCCAGCTGCTGAACAGCCAGCTTTTCGGCTATGTGCGCGGCGCTTTCAGCGGCGCTACCACCACCCGCAGCGGTCTGGTGGACAAAGCGGACGGCGGCATCCTGTTTTTGGACGAGATCCACCGCCTGTCCGGCGAAGGGCAGGAGATGCTCTTCTACCTGCTGGACAAGGGCGCCTTCCGCCGGCTGGGGGATTCCGGCCCCGCCCATCAGGTAAAGGTGCGGCTCATTGCCGCCACCACCTCCTCCCCCGAATCGGCGCTGCTGCTCACCTTCCGCCGCCGCATCCCCATCGTCATCTCGATGCCGGCGCTGGCCGACCGGCCCTTGTCGGAGCGGTTTGCCGTGGTGCAGAGCATTCTGGAAACGGAATACCGCAAGATCGGCCGCCGTCTGGTGGTGGAGCGGGAAGCCGCCCGCCTGCTGCTGCAATACGACTGCCCCGGCAACATCGGCCAACTGCAAAGCGACATTCAGGTTTGCTGCGCCAACGCCTTTTTGGAAAGCGTTTCCCGTCAGGAGGACGCCGTCTACATCCGGGCCGAGCTGGTCCAGCAGCTTTTGCCCGCCGTCACCGGTTCCCGCACGCTGGAAATCGAGAGCCAGTATGACCGGCAGTTGGTTTTTCCGCCGGGGGATGCCAAACCGCAGGCGGAAGCCGAACCCGACGAGCTCTACAAGCGGCTAAAAGAAGCCGTGGACAGCGACGATTCCTCCCCTGAGCGGATCCGGGGCCTGCTGAACCAGTTTATCCATCCCGGGCCCCGGGTGCTGCAAGAAGCCGCCGAGGCCGCCGAAGTCCGCCGCCGCAAACATCAGGAAACGCTGGCGCTGGTGCGTACCGTGCTGGCCGACATGCAGGACTGCCTGCTCTGTCTGGGCGGGGATTTTGAGGAATCGGTGGCCCTGTGCCTGACATCCCAAGGGCCCCACGGCGACCCCACCGACACCGCCCATCTGGCCGACAAATACCCCGCCGAGTACGAGCTGGCCCGCCGCTTTGCCAGCAAATACTGTGCCCTGCGCCCCAGCAACCTGTCGGCCTACCAAATCCAGATGCTCACCCTCTGCCTGTATGCCTTCTCGGCCCGGCGCACCGGCAAGCGCATCCGCATCATCCTGATGGCCCACGGGCAGGTCGGCCCCGCCATGGCAGAGGTGGTCAACCACATTTTGCAGGACGACAACGCCATCGGCTTTTCGATGGACTGGCAGGAGAGCAGCGAGCAGGTGCTGGAACGGGCCATCCGGCTGGTCCAGCAGGTGGACGAAGGACTGGGCTGCCTGCTGCTGGTGGATATGGGGTCGCTGGCCTCCTTTGCGCCGGAAATTTCGCTGCGCACCGGCGTTCATGTGCGCTGCGTGGCCCGAGTAGATACCCTGATGGCGCTGGATGCGGTCCACCGTGCCAGTTTTCGGGAGCGGTGTACACTGGACGAGCTGGCCGACACTCTGGAGATCGGCCGTCTGCACGCCGGTTTTTCCGATTTGGAACAGCGCACCGGCAAACCCTCGGCCATTCTTACCGTCTGCATCACCGGCGAAGGCTATGCCCGCCGCATTGAAAGTTTCCTGAAAGCCACCGTGGTGGAATGCCGGGACATCAAGATCGTGGATGTGGGCCTGCTGAACCGGGACGCCATGCTGGCCCGGGTGGAAGAGCTGCGCCATGACTACGACATTGTGGCCGCCGTGGGCACCATCAACCCCGAATTGCCCGGCATCCCCTTTTTGCCGATGAACTACATCTTCTCGGGACAGGGGACGATGGCTCTGACCAATCTGCTGGAAAGCCATTGCCAGCGCCCCAACGGGCTGGGCGACCTGCTGGACCCCCAGTTGATCCTTTGCGACGCCGACTTCAACGACAAGAACGACGCGCTGGATACCCTGTGTACCATGCTGACCGAAAAGGGCTGCGTCAAGCCGGATTTTCTGCTCAGTGTCTACAAGCGGGAGAATTTGGGCGCCACCTGCCTGCCCCAGCAGATCGCCATTCCCCACGGGGACCCGGCGCTGGTCACAAAACCTGCCATCTGCATCGCCAAAACCTGCCGTCCGGTGGACTGGTCGGGCGGTTTTGTGGCAGAAATTGTTTTTCTGTTCGCTTTGGATGAAAGCTGCCAAATTTTTGTACAAAGATTTTGCGATTTGCTCAAGGACGAAAACCGCGTGAAAGCGCTTCTTTCCGCCAAATCCGCCCAAGAAATTTACGATCTTTTGCGCTAAAAACAAAACCTGCCGTCATGTTGGCACGCAACTTGCTATAAGTAATGGGTGTAAGGATTCCAGATTCCTTGCGCCCATTCTTTTTTTGCATTTTGCAGGGGCGCACAGAGTTGACAGAACACAGCCAGAGGAGGTGAAGCACAATTTGGAACTCAATGAGATTCTTTTTCCCGAATGCATTCTGACCCATGTACAAGCAGCCAACAAAGAGGAGGCGCTGCACCAGCTGTACGAAGCACTGCTGCACGCCGGCAAGGTAAAGCCCAGCTTTTACGAGGCCGTGCTGGAACGGGAACGGGACTATCCCACCGGGCTGGAGCTGGAGCAATGGAACGCGGCCATTCCCCATGTAGTCCCCGCTCATGTGGAGCATTCCGCTATGGGCATTGCCATCTTGGACACGCCGGTGACCTTCCGGCGGATGGATGACGATGAAGCCACCGTGGAGGTCAAGGTAATTTTCAACATCGCTTTGGACCACAACGGCAAACAGTTGGATATTCTGCAGCAGATCATGGGCATTGTATCCGACGCTGACATCATGGGACAGTTGGCCACGGCCGACACCCCCCAAGACGTACTGCATATTTTACAAGAAAGAAGGATTTCCGTATGAAAAAAATTATGGTTTGCTGCGGCTCTTCCATGATTACCTCTACTCTGGCAATCAACAAGCTGAAGACCGCTATGGCCAACGCCGGCATTGATGTAAAGTTCATTCAGTGCAAATTTGCCGAGGTACAAGGCAAGATCAAAGTAGATCGCCCTGATGTCATTGTACCCACCGGCGCGCTGAAAGACAGCCTGACCGATTCCATCCCGGTGGTGCGCGGCACCTGCTTTGTCACCGGTGTGGGCGAAAAAGAAGCCATCGACGAGATCGTTAAGATCCTGCGCGGCTAAGCACCACTGTAAGGAGGAATAAACATGCAAGTCGTTATTGATGCTTTGAATTGGATCGCCGGTCTGGGTCCCATGTGCATGATGCCCATTATCATGTTCATCATCGGCATCTGCCTGCGGGTCAAACTGGGCACCCTGCTGAAGTGCTGCATCACCACCGGTGTTGGTTTTTGCGGTGTCAACCTGGTCATCAACACCTTCATCGCACAGGTAGGCCCCAGCGTGCAGAACATGGTCACCCGCTTTGGCCTGCACACCGATATTATGGACGTGGGCTGGCCTGCCCGCGCCGCCGCTACTTGGGCCTACCCCTTGGCCGCCGTGGTGGTCTTTGTGGTACTGGGCCTGAACCTGATCATGCTGGCCCTCAAGCTCACCAACTGCGTGATGGTGGACTTCTGGAGCTACAACCACTTCATCTTCTGCGCCGCCATCTGCTACTACGCTTCGGGCAGCGCCATCATCGGTCTGGTCTGCGGCGCCATCTGCGCCATGGTCACCTTCAAGCTGGCCGACTGGACCCAGCCTGTGGTGGAAGAATCCTTCGGCATCCCCGGCGTTTCCTTCCCCACCTCCAACAGCATCAGCTGGGCGCCCCTGGCCTACCTGCTGAACAAGCTGTATGACCACATCCCCGGCCTGAACAAGCTGAAGGCCGACCCCGAAAGCATCCAGAAGAAATTCGGCATTCTGGGCGAGCCCCTGATGATCGGCACCATTCTGGGCGCCCTGTTCGGCATTCTGGGCGGCAACGACGTTGCCGGCGTTATGAGCGTGGCTATGTACACCGCCGCCACCATGATGCTGACCCCCAAGATGATGCAGGTCCTGATGGAAGGCCTGATCCCCTTCGCCGATGCCGTCAAGGACCTGTTGAACAAGCGCTTTGTGGGCAACAAGTTCCACATCGGCATCGACGCCGCCCTGACCATCGCCAACCCCAGCTGCATCGCCGTCGGCATCCTGATGGTGCCCACCACCATCATTCTGGCCATGGTGCTGCCCTTCAACCGCCTGCTGCCCATCTCTGACATTGCCTATCAGGCCATGTGGCTGTCCGCCTATCCGGTGGCGTTCAGCAAGGGCAACGTGGTGCGCAGCTACATTTCCTGCGTGATCTTCACCTGCATCATGCTCTTCATCGCCACGGCGCTGGCACCGGTCCACACCTCGCTGGCTGTGGCTGGCGGCTACGAGCTGGCGGGCGCCGCCCTCATCTCCACCGAGGACGCCGGTCCCCACCTGCTCTCCTACCTGCTGAGTCTGGTAGCAGGTCTGTTCCATTGATTCTCTGATCTCCCCCTGCCGGAGGCGGTCCGGAAGGACCGCCTCCGGACCTTGTGTGGGGGACATAACCGGGAGGTTCTGCATGAAAATTTCTGGTATTACCGTATATGAAGTCAAACCCCGCTGGATCTTCGTCAAGCTGAGCACCGACGAAGGCATCGAGGGCTGGGGCGAGATGATCTCGGGCACCAAGACCGAGACCGTAGTGGCCGGCGCCAAAGAGATGGGCGCCTACCTGCTGGGCCGGGATCCCTTTGAGATCGAGCGCCTTTGGCAGGAGATGTACAAGTCCTTCTTCCGGGGCGGGCCCATCAACGGCACCATCGTTTCCGGTCTGGAGATGGCCCTGTGGGACATCAAAGGCAAGGCCTTCGGCGTGCCGGTCTATGAATTTCTGGGCGGCAAGGCCCGGGACCGCATCAAGGTCTACTCTTGGATCGGCGGCGACCGCCCCGACGACGTGGCCAAGGCCGCGCTGGAGCGCCGGGCCATGGGCTTTGACGCCGTCAAGATGAACGCCACCGAGGAACTGCACTACATCGATTCCTACGACAAGATCCAAGCCGTGGTGGACCGGGTGGCCTCCATCCGGCAGGTCTGCGGCGACGGCTTCGGCATCGCGGTGGACTTCCACGGCCGGGTCCACAAGCCGATGGCCAAGGTGCTGGCCCACGCGCTGGAACCCTACAAGCTGATGTTCTTGGAGGAAGTGGTCCTGCCCGAAAACGAGGAGGGCTTCCGGGAAGTGGCCCAGCAGGTTTCCACCCCGCTGGCCACCGGCGAGCGGCTGGTCAGCCGCTGGCAGTACAAGTCCCTCTTCCGGCAGGGTGCCATCGACATCATCCAGCCCGATGTGGCCCTTGTGGGCGGCATTCTGGAAACCAAGAAGATCGTGGCCATGGCCGAAGCCTTTGACATGGCCGCTGCGCCCCACGCCCCCTACGGTCCCATTGCGCTGGCGGCTACCCTGCAGGTGGACGTCTGCTCCCCCAACGTCTTTATTCAGGAACAGAGCTTGGGCATCCACTACAACAAGGGCTTTGACCTGCTGGACTTCGTGAAGAACAAAGAGGTCTTCCAGTACAAGGACGGCTATGTGAACGTGCCCGACAAACCGGGTCTGGGGTTGGAGATCGACGAAGATCTGGTCAAGGAAGTGTCGGCGGAAGGTCTGCACTGGACCAACCCCAAGTGGCGCAACTACGACGGCACCATGGCCGAATGGTAAGAGGTGACGGAGATGGATATGTATTCGATGGTATCGCAGAACCGCCTGCTGGGCATTCTGCGCAACGTCCCGCTGGAAAAGACGGTGGATTACGCCGAGGCTGCGGTGCGGGGCGGTGTGGCCTTTTTTGAAGTCGCTTTGAACAGTCCCCATGCGCTGGAGCAGATCACCCTGCTGCGCAGCCACTTTGGGGACCGCTGTCTGGTAGGCGGCGGCACCGCCATCACGGTGGAGCGCTGCCGTTCCGCCATTGCCGCCGGCGCCCAGTTTTTGCTTACCCCCGGCACCCCGCTGGATGTATTGTCCTACTGTGCCGCCCAGAACATCGCCCTGCTGCCCGGCGTCATGACCCCCACCGATGTGGCGGTCTGCTTGGAGTACGGCTACAAAACCATGAAGCTCTTCCCCGCCGGCAGCATGCCCGACCACTACTTGAAAGACCTGAAAGGGCCTTTTGACGACACCCACTACATGGCCATCGGCGGCGTGACGCCGGACAACCTGCACCACTTAATCGCCGACGAAGGCTACCTGAGTGTGGGCTTGGCCAGCAGCCTGATGCCCAAAGACGCCGTGGCTGCCAACGACTGGGAAACCTGCGAAGCCTATGTGCGGGATCTGGTCAGCCGGCTGCCGTAACCCCAAAATTCTCCCCTTATCCTCCAAAGTTTTTCTCCAAAGCAAAGCCCCGCGGGCCGGTAGCTTTACCGGCCCGCGGGGCTTTTGGTATGGTCGATCATCGTTTGCGTTCGGCGGCGCCGGGCACGCCCAAAAACAGCCGGTATTTGGCCACCGTCCGGCGGGATACCGTGATGCCCTGACGCCCCAGCGCGTCCACCAACTGGGCGTCCGAGAGAGGATGGGCGGCGTCCTCCTGCGCCAGCAGCCCGCTGAGGGCGGCCAGAATCTCGCTGCGGCTCTCGCCGCCGGCCTCCCGGCTGCCCGCCCGGGACAAAAAGAAGGTCAGCGGATAGACCTTGTCGGGGGTCTGGACGTATTTGCCCTTCAGCGCCCGGCTCACGGTGGAGGGGTTCAGCCCGGTTTCGGCGGCCAGTTGGTCCGCCGTCAGGGTGTGCAGCGCCTCGCCCCGCTCGAGAAAGTCCTGCTGGGTCTGTACAATGCACCGCCCCAGCGCGCAGAGGGTCTGCCGCCGGCGCTCCACACAGCGGACGATCTGCTCGGCATGGCGGCGCTGGGCCTGCAGATAGCTGCGCAGTTCCGGCGCAGCGTCGGCCAGCGGGGTGGTATACAATTCGCTGTACGGCACGCCGCCGCTCCAGCGGTCCCGCACCTGCACGGTCCAGCCGTCCTTTTCCCGGGCAAACACCAGATCGGGCACAATGTAGGCCGCCGTGTCCAGCCCGCCGTACTCCGCCGTGGGGTAGGGTTCCAGCGTGCGGATCTGGGCCGCATAGTCCTCCACCTGTTCCAGCGTCAGCCCGCAGGCCCGCATGATCCGCCGGTACCGCCGGGCTGCCAGATCTTCCAGATGGTCAAAGAGGATGTCATACAGTTTGGGGTCCACCATCTGCCGGTGGTAGGCTTGCAGCACCAGACTTTCGGCGGTGGTGGCGGCCCCCACCCCGGCCGGTTCCATCTGGTGCATCCAAGACAGGCACCGTTCCACCCGGTAGAGGGGCGCCCCCAAGATCTCGGATATTTCCTGCACGCTCTCGGGCAGCAGACCGGTGCCGCTCTCGAGAAATTCAGTCATCCGGGCAAAAAGGCGGCGGTCCTCGGCGTCGGCATCGGCGGGCAGTTGGCTTTCCAGCATCAGCCGCAGATCCTCCTGCGTTTTGTCGGCCACCGCTTCCTCCCGGGGGGCGGTGTCAGGCGCCGGGGTCCTGCGGGACACCGCGATCTTCTCCAGATCAAAGACGGGGTTGTCCACCTCTTCTTGTTTGAGCAGTTCCTCCAACCCGACGCCGTCCAGCGAGAGTACCGCCAGCGCCTGCATCTGCTGCTGGCCAAGACACTGCTGCTGCCGCTGTTCCTGTGACAGCATAGGCAGCCCCCTTTCCCCGCGGTGCGGGCGTTGTATTTTGCCTTCATTATAAAGAAAAAGCCGCGCCTTGTAAATAGCGGCAAGACGCGGTAGATTGCCGCTGGACGCGGCTGGTTTGCTATGATACAATAACAAAATACGAAGTTGCAGGCGGGAGGGAACGAATATGCCGGGCGATGTAAAACGTCAGATCACCGATACGCTGCTCCAGTTGCTGGAGAAAAAAAGTTTGGAGAAGATCACCGTCAAGGAGCTGGTAACGCTGTGCGGTATCAGCCGTCAAACCTTTTACTACCACTTTCAGGACGTGCTGGACGTGGTGGATTGGTGGACCCGCCAAGGGGCCCAGCACCTGCTGGAGCAAAGCCTGCGCACCGATGACCCCCGTCTGGCGCTGCGGATGTTTGTGGACTTTGCCTGTGACCGTGACCATCGCCAGACCTTGCAGCATCTGCTGGCCAGCCGGTGGCGGGAACAGTTGGAGCGGCAGTTGGTGGAGGTGTTTACCACCTACTTGCAGGACATGCTGCACCGGGCGCACCCCAACTTGGCTATGTCCCCCGCCGACGAGGAAGCCTTTTTGCTGTTTTATGCCTGCGGCATCTCGGGGCTGCTGATGGAAGAGAACCCCCGCACCGATGCCGAGCGGGAAACCCTGGTCAACCAGCTTTACTGGCTGTTGTTCCAGAATCCCTGGGGGCACATTTTACATTCCTAAGCCGGGTCACTCCCCTTTGTGAGGATGACTCACCGCCCAGAGCTTTTCGGCCTGGGGCTTCCATGCCTCGGCATAGGGGGTGGTGCGGTCGCAGAGTGTGTCCACCGCTTCCGGCGATTCGTAGTCGGTGGACTGGGCGCCGGTGTCGTGGACCATCTGGCGGAGTTTTTCGGGGTTTTCCAGCATGGGGCAGGGCCGCAGCATATTGCCGTTGAAGGGCTGACCGTCGTGGTAGGCCATAAAGAGGGGGCTCTTGAGGGCTTCCAGCAGCGTGCAGTTGCGGATGTTCACGTTGGAATAGTGGATAAAGACGCAGGGTTCCACATCGCCCCGGGCGTTGATGTGCAGGTAGCGCCGCCCGCCGGCGATGCAGCCGCCCACATACTCCGCGTCGTTCTGGAAGTCCATCGAGAAGATGGGCTTGGTCTTGCGGAAGGCCCGGATGCGGTTGTAGACCTCGGTGCGCTGTTCCGGGGTAGGCAGCAGTTGTGGCGCGGCCCCGCTGCCCACCGGCATGTAGTGGAAGAACCAGACAAAGAGCGCCCCGGCGTCGATGAGGGAGTCGAAGAACGCCTCGCTGCTGATGTCGGCGTAGTTGGCGCTGGTATAGCAGGCCGAGATGCCGAAGGGCAGCTTGTGGTCCTTGAGGAGCTTCATGGCTTTTTGTACTTTCTGGTAAGCGCCGTCCCCCCGGCGGGAGTCGTTGGCGGCCTCGAAGCCTTCCAGACTGAAGGCGGGCACAAAGTTCTTGACCCGCAGCATCTCCTGACAGAACGCCTCGTCGATGAGGGTACCGTTGGTAAAGCTCAAAAATTCGCAGTCGCTGTGCTTTTCACACAGGGCGATGACATCCTGTTTGCGCACCAGCGGTTCGCCGCCGGTAAAGATGTACATATAGGTGCCCAGTTCCTTGCCTTGGGTGACGATGGAATCCAGCTCGTCCAAGGTCAGGTTGAGCCGGTTGCCATACTCCGCCGCCCAACAGCCCGTGCAGTGCATATTGCAGGCCGAGGTGGGGTCCAACAGGATGGCCCACGGCACGTTGCAGTTTTCCTTGGCGCTGACTTCCTGCTGCCGGGCGCTGCCCTGCAAACTGGCATTGAGGATAAAGTTGCGGAAGAAGGTCTGCCGCACACCGGGGTCCAGTTCATAGACCTTCATGATCAGCTGATACCAGTTGTTCTTCTCCTCGATGGCCTTGCGGAAGGCGGCCCGCTGCTTGGCGTACCAATCCTTGGGCGTCACGGTGTCGATGAGCTTCATGATCTTGGGGATATTGATCTCGGGATCTTTTTCCAGATAATGCAAAACCTGCTCGATGCCGGCCGAGAGCGCGGCATCTTTCAAAGGCGTATTTTGTGCCATTACGGTACACCTCCATACCTTGCTAGTCCTTTTGTACGCGGCATGCTGCCAAACTATGCAGATACCAGCGTATCATATATAGGATACCACCGCAAAGCTTGTCGAAACACTGATAGTTTCCCCACTTTGTCCTGACACATTTTTTGTTTTGTTAGGCTGCCTTGGGGACAACGCAAAAACCCCGTACTGCTTACCGCAGTACGGGGTTTTGCGTTGGGAGGAGCCGCCCCCAAGGCGGCGAAAATCCCTTAGGCGCCGGTTATTCCAGCCCCAGCGTGATGGCGTTGACCGCTTCGGTCAGGTCCACCACCAGCGACCGGGAGATGAAGCCCAGCGTGGTGCCGTCCAACTGCGCCAAGCAGTTGTCGCCGTCATACTGGTAAAGGGTGACGGTCAGGGTGGGGTAGGTGTCGTTGTCGAGGTGCACCGTGAAGGAGATCTCCTGCTTTTTGGCGGGGCTCTCGGTGTTGAACTCGTTGATCTTCAGGGCGTCGATGGCGTCGGCGGTGTCCTCAAATTCCACCTCATCGTCGCCAATCTTGTAGGTGTCGCCGCTCTTTTCCACCGTGTAGGTGGTATCGTCGATGGTAAAGTCGATGCTCTGCACGTCATCCCAGTTCAGCGCCAGAATCTCGTCGGGGCGCAGCGTGTCGTACCCTACGTCGGCGATCTCCTCGTCGTAGGTGTCGCTGTCCACTTTATAGATGATGGGGGAATCGTCCATCCGCATATAGCGGTTGTCCCCTTCCTGCCCGAAGGCCAGCGCGAAGGTGTTCTGCTCGTCATCGGCGGTATAGGTCACCGTAAAGGTCACGGTGGGCGCGTCCAGACCGTAGTTTGCCAGCACCGAATCGTCGGCGGTGTAGGTCACATAGTCGGTGCGGTCCAGATCCCCCAGCGTGGTGAGCAGCCCTTCCACCTTATCGGTGGAAAGCGCCTGATAGCTGCCGTTGTCGTTGAGGTAATACTCGTAGGCATCGGTGTAGGTCAGGTCCTCGTCGGGGTGATGCTCCACCGTGAAGGCGCTCTCGCCGGTGGCCACGATGGTGTCGAGGGTGTCGTACTCCGGCACCGTATCCTGCCGCATCAGCTCATCCCGGTCGGTGGCCACATACTCGGCCAGATCGTCGTCGATAAGGTAGACCGTGCCATCCCCCAGCGTCAGATAGCGCTTTTCGTCCATGGTGGAGTAGTCGCCCAACTGGATGACGGTGTCCCCGTCGTCGCTGGACAGCGTGATGGTGCAGCTGGGACTATCCAGCCCATACTGGCCGAAGTCCTCCACATCCTCGATGATGAAGCTGGCATGGACGCTCTCGAAATGGGCAAGGAAGTCGCTCATCTTCTCCTGATCGATGGGGAACGCCTCATCCGACGCGTCGTGCCAAGTGTCGTCGGTCTTGGTAAAGCTGAGGGAGCTGCCGTCCTTGGTCCAAGAAACGGCGGTCAGGGCGCTTTCGCTGGTGGCGAAGATCTCTTCATCCACGGTGGAGATGGTGTCGATGTGTTTCTGCACGCCGGAAACGATGGCGATGATGGCGCAGAGCGCTACCAGCACCCCGATCAGGACGGCCAGTTTTTTCTGTCGATTCATACCTTTTTCCTCCTGCGCAATACTTCATCCACGCCCAGCAGCAGGAAGCCTACGGGGATGATGCCGATCATGCAGATCTTGAGCCATGCGGCCGACGAGGAGCTGATGGTCAGATAGTTGTAATTCAAGGACTTGCTGCGGATGGACACCGCGTCGGTGTCACCGATCATCCAAGTCAGCCCGTTCATCAGGAAGTCTAAGTTGGCCCCCGACGAATAGGAGTTGTACATATCGTCCAGCAGGTAGTCGCTGGCCACCCAGAGCAGCCGTCCGCCGGCGGCGGAATCTTCCACCGAGACCGCCAGCGTGAAGGGACCGTCCACGTCGCCCTCTTCCTTGTCATAGGTGGTCATGGCGTAGCCTGCCGCCTTGGAGAAGGAGTCCGTGGAGGTTTGCAGCAGCGAGGTAACGGTGGCGCCGTTGGTGGTTTCGCCCACCGTCAGGCCCTGCGCGATGGGCACGATCACATGGTAGTCGCCGTCCTTCAGGGGGTCGGTGATGTCAGAGGACTGGATCTCTGGCATCAGCACATAGGGGGCGGTGAAGGCGTAGTAATCCCGGTTGGTGTCCACCACCACGCCGTCGGTGAAGGTGACGCCGTAGTTGGTCAGCAAGGTTTGCAGGTTGGGCAGGTCGGCATCCTCCTGCGGGCCGGAGAGCACCACCACCTTGCCGCCGTTTGTGATGTAGTCCTGCAGCATGGTCAGCTCTTCGTCCGAGATGTCGCTGGTGGGTGCGTTGATGAGCAGCACGTCGCAGTCCTCAGGGATGGCGTCCACGTTGAGCAGCGAGAAATCCGACACCGTCTCGTAGTTGCTGCGCTGCAGCTCGTCAGAGAGGGTCTGGGACGGCTCGGCTTCGCCGTGGCCGCTGAGCAGGTAGATCTGGGGCAGGTCGGTGCTGACTACATAGTCGATGGCCGAGGTAATCTGCCCCTCGCCGTCAAAGGACTGGGACACCGAACCGGTGGTGTAGTAGCTGCCGGTGTCCACCTGATAGATGTTGTCGTAGCCGATGTAGCGGCTCTTGTCGCCGGATTCCACCACCAGCGAGTTGTTGGTCACCGTTTCCTCGGTGTACTGCTGGGCAAAGGTGGGGTAGACGTCGGGGTCCTTTTTGACCACCGTAATGTGGTCGGACAGTTCGGCGTAACGGTCCAGCAGTTTCTGGATGACGGTGTCCTCTTTACCGGCCTGACTGATCCAGTAGATGGTCACATCCTGCTGCAGGTTGGTGACCACCACCTTGGTGTCGGAGGTCAGCGAGTAGAGCTGGGCGGCGGAAATATCAAACTGGGTCCAGCTAGTGGGCAGCTTGGAGGCCAGCACGTTGACGGCGATGAGAATGGCCAACACCACCAAGCTCAGCACAAAGCTGTAACCGCCCACCTTGGCAGTGCGGGTGTTCAGGGCCTGCCGGTTGCGGGCCATGGCACCCTGCCATTTGTTTTGTAAGCTGTTTTTCATCCGTTATACCTCTTTTTCTCCCAAGATTGCACGCAGAGGAACAGAAAGAAGACCGCTACGCTGATGTAGTAGATGATGGCGGTCACATCGAACACCCCGTTGACGAAGGTGTAGAACCGCTCAAACAGCGATAGCTGGTTCATCAGGTCGGGGATCAGCGTTTCCAGCGAGGTGGGGCTGACCAGCCAGGTGATGACCACCGCCGCCACACAGAGCGCCAGAATGATGAGGCCTGCCACATCGGAACGGGTCAGGCGGCGGACCAGCATGGCCATCAGCGCCGAAAGCACCAGCAGCGCGGCCACGTTGAAGGCCGTGGAGGAGATATAATCCGCCAGCGAGGCGCTGTAATAGCAGAAGAGCATGACCACCACGCAGAGGCCTGCCGCCATGCCCTGAGATTCGGTCAAGGAGGAGATGAACATGCCGATGGCGGTGAGGGCCAGCCCCAGACAGATGAAGGCGAAGAGCGCCCCGTAGGAGGTGGGCAGGTAGACATCACCGTAGAAGGAGAAGATGAAGGGATAGACGCAGGCCACCAGCATGGGGGTCACAAAGACCACCGCCATGGCAAAGTATTTGCCCAGCACGATGTCCACCCCGGTGATGGGCAGCAGCGAGAGAAGCTGGTCGGTTTTCTGCTTTTTCTCCTCGGCCATGACCCGCATGGTCAGGATGGGCACCAGCGCCACAAACCCGATGCAGAAGGTCCCCAAGGCATACTCAAAGTTGGCCACGGCGCTGTTGATGTTGTACATCATGGCGCCGATGCCGATAAAGTCCAACAAAAACGCCCCGAACACATAGGCCAGCATGCTGTGGTAGTATAGGCCGATCTCGTGTTTAAACACCGCTTTCATGGTCCGGCGCCTCCTTTCCGGACGGTTCGTCCTCGGTCAATTCGATAAAGATATTCTCCAGATCCGCCTTGATGGGGGTCATCTGCACCAAGGCGCACCCCGCCTGCGCAAAGGCGAAGAAGAGGGTGCGGCAGGCAACGGCGGGGTCCCCTGCCAGCGTTACCGTGGCTTTGCAGAGGGCCTCCGGCGCCGACGGGACAAGCTGCGCCGCGTCAGGCAGCGATTCGGGGGCCGAGAGTACCTCGGCATCCTCGGCGTCCGGTGCGGCGGCTTCGGGCTCGTCGGGGGCTTCGGCTTCCTCCGGGATGGCGGGGGCTTCGGGGGCCTGCGCCGGTTGGGCCGGCTGGGGGTACTCCACCCCGTCCACCGTGTAGCTGTCCACCACCGGCTGTCCGTCCAGAATGGCCCGCAGGCCGGCTTCGTCGGTTTCCGCCGTCAGCAGCAGCCGGTTGTTGGCCGCCAGCGTCCGCTCCAGATTCTGGGGCGTGTCAAAGGCCACCAGCTTGCCGTGGGCGATGATGAGCACACTTTCGCAGATGGCCTGTACCTCGCTGAGGATGTGGGAACTGAGGATGACGGTGTGTTTTTCCCCCAGCTCCCGGATCAGATCTCGAATCTCGATGATCTGCAAGGGGTCAAGGCCCACCGTGGGTTCGTCGAGGATGATGTACCGGGGATTGCCCAGCAGAGCCTGCGCGATCCCCACCCGCTGGCGGTAGCCTTTGGACAGGTTGCGGATCAACCGGTCCCCCATCTCGGTCAGACGGGTTTCCTCCATGACCCGGGCAACCTCGGCGGCAATGGACCGCTTGGGCAGGCCTTTGGCCTCGGCCACAAAACGCAGGTATTCCTCCGGTGTTTCGTCGGTGTAGAGCGGCGGGATCTCGGGCAGGTAGCCGATGAGCTGCTTGGCTTGGCGCGCCTGCTCAAAGATATCGTACCCGTCGATCTTCACTTCGCCGCTGGTGGCGGCCAGACACCCGGTCATGATGTTCATTGTGGTGGACTTGCCCGCGCCGTTTGGCCCGAGAAAGCCGTAGATATGGCCGTCCTCGATGGTGAAGGAGATGTCCTCCACCGCCGTGACGTCACCATACCGCTTGGTCAGGTGTTCAACTGTGATCATTGCAGATACCTCCCTGTTTCATGGGGAATACTCTACCACCCCATGCTGAAACGAAGCTGAAAAAGCCCGGCCCATTTGTGAAAATTCCGAAAAAAGGAGCGGCAAAGCCGCTCCTTTTTCTTCCCGTTTCCCTCGGGGATGGCCGGATTCGTCAGCATTCCCCGCCGTTTTACAGCGTTTTAAGGGCCACATAAAAGGTGTTGACGCCGTTTTCGCTGGTGGCCCAGATACGGCCGCCGTGCTGGGTGACGATGCCCTGGGCAATGGCCAGCCCCAGCCCGCAGCTGCCGTCCCGCCGGTGGGCGGGGTCCGCCCGGTAAAACCGCTTAAAGATGTTGTGCAGGTCCTGCGGGGCAATGGGGGCGCCGCAGTTGGTCACCGCCAGTACCGCCCGCCGCTGCCCGCTGCGGCAGAGCGCCAAGTGGATGGTGCCGCCGGGGTCGGCATATTTTTGGGCATTGTCCAGCAAAATGCCGGTCAACTGCTGCAGTTGGGCGGCATCCCCCCGCACCATCAGCCCCGGTTCGATGTTGGTGTCCAGCCCCAGCCCTTTTTCGTAATAGAGGGGTTCAAAGGGCAGCGTGGCCTCGGTGACGGCATCGCTCCAATCGATGCGGGTGTGGGCGGTCTGGGGCAGGCCTTGGTCCACCCGCGCCAGTTCCAGCAGCCGCTCGACCAAGTCCCGCATCTGCCGGGACACCGTGAGCATATTCTGGGACAGTTGGGCCTTTTCGGCCGGGGTGCCGTCCGGCGCACAAAGCAGTTCCGCGTCGGTCAAGATCACGGTCAGCGGGGTTTTCAGCTCATGGCTGGCATCGGCCACAAACTGCTTTTGCTGGATCCATGCCCGCTCGACGGGGCGCACCGCCCACCGGGCCAACAGGGTGCTGAGCACCAAAAACACCCCGAACGCCGCCCCGCAGATGAGCAGGCAACTGCGCAGCAGCCCGTTGAGGGTCTGCTTCTCGTTGGAAAGGTCGGCAAACACGATGTAGCTGTGGCGCGGGGTCTCTACCCGCAAAAATTGCAGGTTGTAGTGGGGCAGCACGCCGCTGAGTTCGCTGCTTTGCCGGGCCTCGTCGGCGGCCTGCTGCAAAAAGGCAGTGTCCGACAGGTCATAGTAGCCCCCGGCTACGGTCTGCACCGTGCCGTCCTCGGCCACTTCCAGCACAAAGTAGGGCAGCCGCATCCCGTCGATTTCCTCGTTGGGGGATTGCAGCGGCAGCGGGTTCATGGCAATGCGGTGCATGGCGTCCAGACTTTCCCGCTCCAAACTGGCCCGGGTCAGCCCCAGCACCGCCACCAGCACCCCCAGCAAGATCACCGTGACGATGCTCATGGTAATGCAGACAAATTTGATGCGCAGCCGCCGGATCATGGCGCTGCCGCCTCCAGATGGTAGCCCATCCGCCGCACCGCCGCGATTTGCACCCGGGGCCCTAAACTTTTCAGCTTTTTGCGCAAAAATCCTACATACACCTCCACATTGTTTTCCACCGCGTCGGAGTCAAAGCCCCACACGTGGGTCAGGATGACCTCCTTGGGGATGTTGCCGCCCCCCGCCTGCATCAGCAGCCGCATGACGTCAAACTCCTTGGCCGAAAGGCGCACGCTTTTGTCCCCGCAGCAGAGCTTGCCCCCCGCCAGATCCAGCGAGGCATCCCCGAAACGCAGCAAGTCCACCTGCCCGCCCTGCCGCCGCAGCAGCGCCCGGATGCAGGCCAGCAGCTCCACAATATCAAAGGGCTTGGTCAGGTAGTAGTCCGCCCCGGCGTTCAGCCCCTCGATGCGGTCCGGCAGGTCGGATTTGGCCGTCAGCATCAGGATGGGCACCGCGCTGTGCCGCTGCCGCACATGGCGCGCCAGCTCGTAGCCGTTCAGCCCCGGCATCATCACATCCAGAATCAACAGATCGTAGATGCCGGTGTCGGCGTAGTCGGCCCCGGTGTTGCCGTCATAGGCAACCTCCACCTCAAACCCTTTGCGCTGCAACAAGGTTTGCAGCGATTGGGCCAACAGGGTCTCGTCTTCCACGATCAATACCCGCACCTTACACACCTCCGGGAATTTTGTCTTGTATACAATAGTGTACGCCGCAAAACTGAAAAGAAGCTGAAAATCCTGTGTTGATTTTGTGGAAACCCTCTTGACAGCCTATGTGTATTACGGGTATAATACAGCAAAATCCAAGGAAAGGCAGGGGATTGGATGGTCAGTTTCAGCGGGCTGCAGTTTCATGACCGCGCGCCCGTCTACCAACAGATTGCAGAGCACCTAAAGCGGCAGATTTTGCTGGGGACCGTACAGGATGGCGACGCCATACCCAGCCGGCGGGAGTTGGCAGCCCAAACCGGCATCAACCCCAACACCGCCCAGAAAGCCTACCGCTTGATGACCGAGGAAGGCTACATCTACACCGACGGCAACAACGGCAGCGTGGTGCGGCTGACGCCCGGGCTGCGGGACGCCATTGAGGAAGAGCTGACCCGGGGCTTGGTGGAACGCTTTGTGGAAGAAGCCAAGCAAAACCAGCTCAGCTACAAAAAGGTCATCGCCTTGGTCAGCGAACTGTGGGGCGACGAGTGAATTTTTTTTCGCGGCAGGTGTACCAATACAGTAATACACCAACTGCAAAACAAAGGAGTGTGCGTATGAAAGCGATGTTATCTTTGGCCGGATGGAACTGGCGGCTGGCCCGCCGGTCCTACGGGATCCTCTGCGCGGTGTTTGCCGTGGAGCAACTGGCAGTGCTGCTCTTTGAGGCCAGCCGCCCCGACCAACTGGGCATGGGACTGGCCACCTATTACCAAAGCGGGCTGCAGTTTCAGGTCTTTGGCGTGGTCTTTTTGCTGGCCGGCTTTTTGGCCGGGCCCGCCGTGTCGGACCATAAGCGGGCCAAATGCAGCTATACTTGGCTGACGCTGCCTATTTCTCCTGCCCTGCGCTTGGCTGCCCAGGTGCTGACCGCCGCCGTGTTGCAGTTGGGGGTGGTAGCCTTGCAGTTCGTGCTGTACATTCTCTACTTTTTCCCGGTGCAGGCCATGGAAAGCGCCCGGGCGCTGGAGCGGTTCGGCATGTCCATGCCCGCCCAGAATCTCTACGAGCAGCTCCTCCTCAACGGGGATCTCTACTGGCTGCTGCCCCGCCGTCCCCTGCAGCTGGTGCTGCTGGTGGTCACCTGGCTGGCCTCTGCCCTGCTGCTGATCTGTGTGCGGCTCCACCGGGGCTGGCGCCGGGGCGTGGCGGTGGTCATTGGGGTGATCTGTGCCGTCTGCTGCGGGGTGCTCTTCCACGACGAACAGTACCTTGCCCTCTACGGCATCAACGAGGCTCTGGTAGAGGATTTCGTCCGGGTGGTGCCTGTGCTGGTGGTGCTGGTGCTGGTCAGCCTTGTGTGGGCGCTGCGGGCCATCCGCCGCGCCGAACCGGCCTGAAAGGAGGGGGGTGTATGACCAAAGGATTTCGCCGCGGATTTGCCCTTTTGGCGATTCTGGCGCTGGCCGTCTGGCTGGCTGCCACGGTCTGGTTCCACCGGGGCTGGCGGGCCATGGACTGCCAACTCATCGACCAGAGCGGGGACGCCGCCGCCCTGCGGGGGTTCACCCTCAATGGGCGGATCAACTGGGACGGCCTGTATGACAGCCTGCATTTTTCCCTCCATGACGGGTATCTGGACACCGAACTGGTCTTTGACGACCAGCGCGCCCCCTTTGTGCAGCGGGCTTCGGTGTATACCAATTACAACTGTGTGGTGCCGCAGCAGGCCCGGGCCGAGGTCGAGCGCAACGCCACCGTGCGGCAGCGCAACAGCGACGGCACCCCCTTTGTGGTAGAGAGCCGCACCAACACCCTGCTGCGCACCGTAACGCTGAGCCTTTCCCTGCCGGACGGCACGGAGCGTTTTGTACGAATGGCGGTGGATACCATAGAACTGGATGCCCCCGCAACGGTATCGGCCATGCTGATCGAGGACGGCTACTCCCCCACCAACGCCATGTCCGACTTTGAGCAGGAAACCTACGAGGAAGACACCTTTGCGGACTGGCCTGACTCGATGGTAGCGCCCCTGCCCTTTGCGCTGGACGGCGGGGTGGGTCTGTGCTGGCAGGAGGACTTTTTGGGCATGGCTCCGGGACTGTACCGGATGAACGGCCTGACCCGGGACGAGCTGGACGCCCTGCCCCACGACGGAACGATAAGCGGCCAGTCGGTGATCTGCGGCAGCACGCCTTTCGGCTCGCTGGAAGCCTTCTACTGCCCCGCGGATGCCAGCAAAGCGCTGCTGGGGGCGGCCATGGCGGACGGGTCTTCCCTGCTGGTCTATCTGGACAGTGAGGATACCCTCTGGGCCGACCTGGTGAACGAGGCAGGGACCCGCACCGACCACCGGGAACTGGGCACCATAGCCGCGGCAGGCAGCCTGAGCGCTGCGCTGAACAACCGCACCAATGACCGGGATGCGGTGCTGACCCTGTACGACTACCGGGATGAATCAGACCCGCAGGCGACCCTTTATTTGGCCGCTTTGCGGGCCGAGGACGGACACTTTACGCTGAGCACCCTGCTGCCCGAAAGCCGCTTTGGCGGTGGGGACGACGCGGGGATGCTGAACGCCGCAGTGCTGAACGCCGAGGGCAACGCCCTGCTGATCGGTCGCCGGCACTACGCTTCGCTGCCCGCCACCAACGACGGCTCCCAGCCGGAGGACGGCGTGCGGCTGGAAGTCTATCCGCTGGACGGGGCGGGCCCCTCCTACCGGGGGCTGTTGACCACCGGGGCCGACCGGGACTGGTTTGCCAGCTACGGCCTCAACAGCATCAATCTGCACCGCAGCGCCCGCTACTTGACCTTTGACCCGTTGCCCAAGGATGGAGGGATCGGACTATGAGCAAAGCCTTACGCATCCCTGGCCCGGGCCGCACCCGCCGCCCGGGGCTGGCGCTGGCGGTACTGACGGTGGCCTCGGTGGCGGTGCTGGCCGCCGCCGGCATCTGGCTGCACACCGGCTGGACCGGCATCGGCCTTACGCTGCGGTCCCAGCTTTGCAACGGCACCCCGCTGGAAGGGTTTACCCTGTCGGGGTCGCTGGGCTGGACGGTCACCCAGAACCGCATCCACTTTACCTTGCAGGACGGGGTGCTCCACACCGAGCTGCGGCTGGACGACCCCGACGCCGTCCACGACACCTCAGGCGTGGTGCCCACCCGCAGCTATGCCCTGCCCCCCGAGACCCGCGACCAAGCCGACGCCAACGCGGTGGTGAACCGTCCTGGCATCGAGGGCAACCGGCAGGCCAACACCACGGTGAACACCGTGCGCCGGATGTACACCATCTGGCTGCCCGACGGCACCGAACTGCGGCTGGACGCCGGTGACGTTTCCCTGTCCGAGGACGTTACCCTCACCGCCACGGAGGAAAACCCCCGGGACGATTTTTCCTACAATGACTATACGCTGCAAGTCCTGTCCGGGGACGCCGACACCAGTTGGCCCGACCTTCCGGTCAACACCCAGAGCTTTGTTCTGGGGGCCGAAAAGGGACTCTGCTGGACCCAGAATCTGGCGGGCCGGGCGCCGGGACTGGACAAGGGGCAGGGGCTGACCCGGTATCAGATCAGGCAACTGCCCACCGACGGCATGGTACAGGGCTATCCGGTGGTCTGCAACTCCACCGAGTACGGCAGCCTGACCCCCTTCTACTGCCCGGCCGATGCTAAGCAGGCACTGGCGGGGGCGTCGATGGCGGACGGGTCCACCCTGCTGCTCTATCTGAACGGGGAGAACGTCCTCTGTGCCGACCTTGTCAACGCGGCGGGGACCCGCACCGACCACCGGGAACTGACCACGCTGGAGGAGGCAGCCCACATCCATGCCAAGCTGCTGCCCCGCACCACCGACCGGGACGCCGTCCTGTGGGTGGAGGGCTACGACCAGCAGATCGACGAGTACCTGTACAGCAGCACCCAGCCGGTGATCGCTTTGCTGCGCGCCGAGAACGGCAAGTTCACGGTGGCCGGCACCATGGAGGACAAGGATCATCTGAACCCCGACACCGTCCTGCTGAACGAAGCCGGGGACAAGGTGCTGTTTGCCTACGAAAACACCGTCTTTCAGGACGGCGTGCCCACCGTAGCGGGGGAAAACGGCCGGGGCATGGACCTGCGGGTCTATGATCTGGAAGGCGGACGGCTGCAATACTGGGGCACGATGACCACCGGCGCCGAGCGGGACTGGTACGCCGACTATCTTTGGAACGGAAAACTGCTGCGGCGGGAGCTCCACTTTGACAGCCTGCAAAAGGACGGAGGGAACTGGAAATGATCGAAGTAACCAACCTGCAAAAGACCTACCGGCAACACGGGGCCACCGTGGGGCTGCTGGGGGTGGATTTCACGGTGCCCGACGGGCAGATCGTGGGCATTTTGGGCGAGAACGGCGCCGGCAAGACCACCCTGCTGCGGGCGATGGCCGGGCTGCTGCCCGCCAAGGGCCGCGCCCTGTTTGACGGCAAGCCCGCCGCGGCCCAGTACCAGCGGCTGAGCTATATCACCGCCGAGGGCAGCTACTACCCTGCCCTGACCACCGCCGAGTACGGCGCCCTGCTGGCCGACCTGAGCCCCGCCTTTGACGAGGTGCGGTACCGGGAATTTTTGGACTTTTTCAGCCTTTCGGGCCGGGACGTGATCGGGCGGCTTTCCACCGGGCAGAAAGCCCGGCTAGAGCTGGCTGCGGGCTTTGCCAAGCGGGCCGCCTACTACCTGATGGACGAACCCTTTTTGGGCAAGGACCCCTTCACCCGCAAGGACTTTATCAAGCTGATGAGCGGCACCCTCCACGGGGAGGAGACCATCCTGCTGTCCACCCACTATCTGGACGATGTAGAGCACTTTTTGGACCGGGCGCTGATCTTGCACAAGGGGCGCATCGTGGACGATGTGCTGACCGACGACCTGCACGAAAACGGGGAAACGCTGTTGACCCGCATGGCCTCCGCCTGCGGCTGGGACCCCCAGCACTACCTGCAATTTGGGCAGGAAAAAGACGACTGACCCCTATACGAGCAAAGCGGGCCGCCCCAAAAGGGGCGGCCCGTTGGTTTTGTATGCCGCTTTTAAGAGGATTTCCGCGAGCCTGCCAGACAGACCACGCCGAACACAAGGCTGAGCACCGACCAGACGTACAAATCGCCGTAGCTGCCGGCCCCCAGCAGGCCGACCACGCCGCCTACCAGATAAAACCCGGCGCTGACCAGCCCGCCTTTGCCCCCGTTGCGGGTGCAGATGGCCACGATGCCCGCCACCAGCAGGCAGATCGCCACCAACAGACCGGCGGTGCCGCCCATCTCGCCGTTGTTGCTCATCGTGTTGCCCAGCCCCGCCACGCAGGACTGCATGCCCACCAGCACAAACAGCACGATGCTGAGAATCCCAATGACCAATTTTGCCGTTTTCATTCCTTGTTCCTCCTTATGATGCCGTCAGGCCCCCGGCTGCAAGGTGATGGGGTCCGTCTGGTCGATGGTCGAAAAACTGTCGGGGTCCACCAGCTTGAGGGAAAACTCCACCGTGTCCACCGTTTCGATGCCGTTGTCCTCCAGCTCGCTGTTCAGCAGGGTCAGCGGTTCCACTGCCCGGGCGCCGGGCACCACATCGGCATAGAAGAAGTTGCTGACCATGTACCCATTGACCGAAAGATCCTCGCTTTCCACCACCACGGCCCGGTCCGAGGTATTTTCCACATAGAAGCAGAGGTTCTGGCCAAACAGGTCCTCGGTCATCTGCTGGGCTACCACCCGCCCCCCGTTGGCGTTGTAGATCTCCTCGCCGCTGTCATCATAGGTCTGGGTGTAGCTGCCCGCCGCCGAGGTTTGCAGGGTGACGCCCTCGGTGGTGGTCAGAATCTGATAGGTACCGCCGTCAATGATCTTGAGCTGCAGGCCGATCTCCGCCACCGTGTCCACCCCGCACCGCGCCAGCGCCGTGCTGGGGAAATAAAAACTCTCGTTGGCGGTCTTGCCCGCTGCCACATCGGCAGAGAAGAGGTCGCTCATCATATACCCGTTGACAGTACACCACGCGGGCTGCACCACCAGATTTTGGGCGGTGCCGTTCTCGATGCGCAGCGTCAGCTCCGGGCCCATCAGCCCATCGGTGTCCAGACCGGTGGCGGTGATCCGCACGCCGTCTGCATCGTAGATCACCGTTTCGTCCAGCGTCACCTCCGCCGCCTGCGGTTCCGGCGTTTCCGCCGCCGCGGTGGATTCCGCCGCCGACTCCGCCGCCGGAGAAGCCGCTTCCGCGGTGTCGGACACGGTACTTTCGGGGGCCGAACAGCCCGCCAGCCCCACCAGACAGAGGGCGGCCAGCCCCGCCGCAATTTGTTGTTTCATCCTGCTATCCCCTTTCGTCGTATACCCCAAAGTATAGTCGAAGCCCGTCGCCTTTTGGTGGGCTGCCAGCCCACACCGGCATAAAAAATCCCCCGACGGTCTTTTCAACCGTCGGGGACTCGTTCTTTACAAAGCTGCCCACAGGGCTGTGAGTTTTTCGGCCACCAAAACGCCGAAGAACATCACCAAGATCCACACCGCCAACCAAAGGGCCATCAGGCAGACACAGTAGGGTTTGTACCACCGGGTGCCCCGGTACCGTTCCAACGGGGCCCAGCGGCTGCGCAGCCCCGCCACATCGAACCGGAAGAGATAGCACCCCACCGCCATGGCCAGCAGCGGCATGCCCACCATAAAGTTGCTCAGCGATTCCAGCGAGACCACCACCAGCGCCGCCCCAAACAGCAGCGCCAAACCGTACAGGCCAATGGCCATCAGCATATGGGCCGGGTCCCCCCGCCGAAAGCCCGGCACACCGCCCCAGCGCGCCCCCACCGGGCCGCCGGGCTGGGGTTCCGGCTGGGCCGTTTGCTCGGGGAAACTTTGGGCCAGCGCCAGATGCAAAGCGGCAGCATCGGCATAGCGCTGGGCCGGTTCCAAAGCCGTACAGCGGCGCACGATCTCCCCCAGCGGCGCCGGGGCCAACTGCTCCTGCGGGAAAGCCCCCGTCACCAGCTGGTTGAGCAGCACCCCCACGGCGTACAAGTCCGCCCGGGCATCGGTCTGCCGGAAGCCGAACTGCTCCGGGGCGGCATAGCCCGGGGTGCCCAGCAGTACGGTATCCCGCACCGGGGCCTGTTTATGGGTACGGGCAATGTCAAAATCGATGAGCCAGATCTGCCCTTCCGCGGTGCGCAGCACGTTGGCGGGCTTGATGTCCCGGTGGATGATGCCCTGCCGGTGCAGCCCATCCAGTGCCCGGCAAAGCTGCATACCGACCTGCGCGGCCTGTTGGGGCAGCAACTGCCCCCGGGCCAGCAGCGCTTCCAGCGTGATGCCCGGCACATAGTCCTGCAAAACCAAAAACTGGCCGTCCGGCTCGGGCTGTACCGCCCGCACCCGGGGCACATGGTCCACCGGGTTCTGCGCCAAGGTCTGGTAGATTTTTTGCTGGGGCGCCGGGACCCGCCGTCCGGTCAAGATCCGCCCGGTGGAGGTCTGGCGGATCAGATACAGCGTGCCCCGCTCGTTCAGCGTTTCAAGAAACTGCAATTCCTCCATCGTCACTCCCCCAGTACCGGTTCGCCGTACCGCTCCAGTTGGGCGTTGCAGGCCATGACCGACAGCCCCTGCCCCAACGCATGGAGAAGGATGCTGTCCCGCCGTACCCGGGGATAGAGCATGGCCTGCCCGGCCATCCGCAGCAGGGACTGGGTCTCGGTCAGGGAAAGATGCATGGCCAGCGCCAAGGACAGCAGTACATCCCGGGAAGGTGTGTCCCGCCGCCCCGAAAAGAGCTGGTACCCGTAACTGCGCTCGATCTGAGCGGCCTCGATGACCGGGCCTTTTTTCAGCCCATGACGCTGCAAAAGGGTGTTCAACTGCTCCGCCAGCGTGCCGTGCAGCAGTTCGCCGGCGTTTTCCTGCCAGTAGGCCTGCACATCCTGTTTGGTGAGCAGGGCATTCATCAATTCATCGGTGGTGCGGTTCATCCTGTCATCCTTTTGTGTGGTAGATTTACCTGTATTGTAGCGCACCCCGCGGGAAAAGGCAATTCCCGCGCCGCGCATCTGGACCCGTTCTGGTCCCATTCTACCACCGAAACCCTCTACAATCAAGGCAGATTGGACCAGTTTTGGTTCACACGGGAGGAACCGGCCATGGCAGCACAGAAAATCAAACAGGACGAGATCCAGATCGGCCAGAACATCCGCCGGGTACGGCTGGCCAAAGGCATCGGCCAGACCGAACTGGTGCGGCGGCTGCAACTGCAGGGCATTGCCATCACCCGGGAGACCTTGGTCAAGATCGAGCGGGGCACCCAGCACATCCAAGCCGTACAACTGCGGGGCATCCGGGATGCGCTGGACACCAGCTACGACGAACTGCTGCGATAACGCCAAAAGCGGGCCGCCCCTTTCGGGGCGGCCCGTTGGTTTTATATCGCGGCCGATTCAGCCGGCAGGCCCGCCGCAGGATTCCCCAAAGGCGGTCTGCAAGGCGTCGGCCACCGCCTGCATGGCGGCGGGGTCGGGTTTGCAGACCCGCCGGTCGTAGGTCAGCAGACCGTTGATCTCGTCCTCCACGTCGGACAGTTGGGTGTAGATGGCGGCACACAGCCCCCGCCGGACGGCAGGCAGCACCTTGCGGGTATACAGCGCTGTGATGGCCTGCTGCAGCGCCGCCGGGGTGGTGCTGGTGCTGTACCCGTAGCTGGCGTCGGGGTTGAAGCGGTGGCCTTCCACCGCCAAGCAGGCCCCGCCGAACTCGCTGAGGACCAGCGGTTTTTCCTTGGCGTGCAGCCGCCACGGGCCATAATAGATATGGCGGCTGTCCACGTCGGTCTCGCTGCCCCGGAACCACCCCGAGGTGGTGTCGATCCAGCGGGAATCGTCCAGTGCCCGCAGCTTTTCATAGGCGCCGGACCCGTCAAACTGCCCCCATCCCTCGTTGAAGATGGTCCAGTACAGGATGCAGGGGTGGTTGCGCAGTTGACGCACCGTGGCTTCCATCCCGGTGAGAAAGGCCTGCCGGGCCGCCGGATCCCGGTGCAGGCGGCGGTCATCCCGGCAGCGCTGGTGCCCCAGCGTGGGCCAGACGGTGTCCCGCCAGTAGGCGTAGTCGCCGTTGTTGACCATATCCTGAAAGATCACCATGCCCAGCTTGTCGCAGAGATAGTAGTAAATTTCCGGTTCCACCTTGATGTGCTTGCGCAGCGTGTTGAACCCCAGCTCCCGCATGGCGCGGATGTCCGCTTCGTACCCCTCGGGGCCTGCCGGGGTGAACAGTCCGTCGCTGTAATAGCCTTGGTCCAGCACCCCGTGGAAAAACATCGGCTGCCCGTTCAGACAGAGCCGCCGGTAGCCTCCCGCTTCCTGTATGGTCAGTTTGCGCAGGGCAAAGTAGCTTTCCACATGGTCGGTGGCGGTGTCGATGGCAAAGGTGTAGAGATAGGGGTCCGCAGGGCTCCACAGCCGGGGCGCTTCGGGCCGGATGGCCGCCCGGCCGCTGTGCAGCGGGGCCGTCAGGGGCCCTTGGGGCGTGTCCACCGTGACGATGCCCTCCTGCGTGGAGTCCCCGGTGTCCAACAGGGCGACCCGGTCATCCGCCCGGATCACCAGCCCCGGAATGGCCTGCGTGGGCAGGCTTTCCAGCCAGACGGTCTGCCAGATGCCCGATACCGGCGTATACCACATGCCGCCCCGGGCCGTCACCTGCTTGCCGTAGGGCAGCACCAGGCTGCGCAGGTCGTCCCGCACCCGCAGCCGTATCTCGTTTTCGCCGGGGCCCAGCGCCTCGGTGATGTCAAAGGCCATGGCCTCGTACCCACCCACATGCCGTCCCACCGGGATGTCGTTGACCCAGCCATCCAAGATCTGGTCGGCGGCTCCCACATGAAGCACCACCCGGTCCTGCACAAAGCCTTCCGGCAGGGTGAACCGGCGGCGATACCACAGGGCGCTGCCCTCGGCAAAATGGGTGCCGATGCCGGAGAGGACGCTCTCGGGGCAGAAGGGCACAACGATCTCCCGGTCAAAAACGGCGGGCGGGTCGTCGCCGTCGGTGACGGCAAAATCCCACGCGCCATTCAGATTGAGAAAGCTCTGCCGCCGGAATTGGGGCCGGGGATAGTCCGGCCACGGCAGGGTGGGCAGATGTTCCCCCGCAGGGGTCAACAGGGTATGGAGCATAACGGGTCCCCTTTCCGGTTCAGACTGGGTCGGGCAGGCGTTCGTAGGCTAGGCGGGGGGTGTCGTCCTCCACATGGATGACGCCGCAGTAAACAAACCCCGCCCGGGGAATGAGGGTGCGCATGGGATGGTTGTCTTGGTGGGTGTCGATGCGCAGATGGGGGTACCGGCTTGCCGCAAAGGACACCGCCGCGTCAAACACCCCGTGGCGGCTGCCGTCCCCGGCCAAGCGGTGGATGGTGGCGTAGGGGGCATCGCTGCGCCACGCCCCGTCGATGACCCCATAGGTGGGGTCATCCCCCGGCACCAAGGCAAAGGCGCCGCAGGGGGTATCCCCGTCACAGACGACGAAGAGCTGCCCCCGCCGGATGTCCCGCTCCAACGTGGCCATCGGCGGATTGGTAGTGCCCCACTGGGTGGGGTTGCCCGCAGCCGCCATAAAAGCCCGGGCGCAGCGGTAGATTGTGGCCAAGGCGGGCAGGTCGGCGGCGGTGGCGGGGCGGATGGTCAGCGGGCACATGGGGCGGCCTCCTTGTGGGGGGATTCCATCTCTTTCAGTTCCGGCATGACGGTGCGGCGCATCGTGATGTAGCAGGCCAGACCGCCGATGCAGTTCGAGATGGGTTCGGCCAGAAAGACGCCGTTGACCCCCAGCCCGGCCAGATGGGGCAGCAGCAGCGTAAGGGGCACCACGATGATGGCCTTGCGCAGCAGCGAGAAGAAGATGGCCATTTTGGCCTTGTTCAGCGACTTAAAGACGCTTTGCCCGCTGAACTGGAAGGCCATCATCACAAAACCGAAGAAATAGATGTGCAGCGAGGGCACGGCGGCAGCCAGCAGGTCGGGGTCGTGGTTGAAGATCATGATAAAACCCGCAGGGAACAGCGAGATCAGCCCCCAGATGAGCAGCGTATAGCCGAAGCCCAGTTGGGTCATGAACCGGATGGCCCCCCGCACCCGGGGCACATTGCGGGCGCCGTAGTTGTAGCTGATGACGGGGGAAGCGCCGTCGGTAAGGGCCATGACGGGGGTCTGGGCGATCTGCCGCACCGAGTTGATGACCGTCATGACGCTGATGTACAGATCCCCGCCGAAGGTGCGCAGCGTGGCATTGCAGGCCACCTGCACCAGACTGTCGGTGAAGGACATGACAAAGCTGGAGGTGCCCAGCGCCGCGATGCGCCGGATGCAGGCCCAGTCGGGGCGGAAGCCGTGGAATTGGAGGCGCAGTTCGGTCTGGGGCCCCGTGAGGAACCGCAGCACCCACACCGCCGACAACCCTTGGGACACCACCGTAGCGATGGCCGCCCCCCGCCCCCCCATGCCCAAGCCATAGATGAGAAGGGGGTCCAGCACGATGTTGGCGGCCGCGCCCAGCAGCACGGTGAGCATGCCGATGCGGGCAAAGCCCTGACTGTTGATGTAGGGGTTCAGCCCCAGCGAAGTCATGACAAAGACGGTGCCCAGCAGGTAGATGGTCATATAGTCGGCGGCATAGCGGTAGGTCTCGTCGCTAGCGCCGAAGAGATAGAGCACCGGTTTGTGGAACACCAGCCCCACCACGGTGAGCACCAACCCGCAGACCACCAGCATAAAATAAGCGTTGGCCATGATCTTGCCGGCGGTTTTGTCGTCCTTTTGGCCCCGGGCGATGGAGCAGAGCGGTGCGCCGCCCACCCCGAACAGGTTGGCAAACGCGGTGACCAAGGTGACGATGGGGAAACACAGCCCCAACCCGGCCAAGGCCAGCGTGCCCTCGCCGGGGATCTTACCGATGTAGATGCGGTCCACAATGTTGTACAGCAGGTTGAGCACCTGCGCCACCAGCATGGGGGCGGCCACATCCAAAATGTTGCGGCGCACGT
Source organism: uncultured Subdoligranulum sp. (assembly GCF_937890665.1). The sequence goes on along the minus strand of NZ_CALADU010000105.1, from coordinate 8,051 downwards.
CGCCGGTGGAAAAATCCACCTGCCGTCCGCCGCGATGGGAGGTTGAAACTGCCATGGGGAACTCCTTTTTTCCGTTTTTCCTATACCCTAAAAACCAGAACCATTATAGCACATTTTTTGCGCACCGTTAAGCGGCGGAGCGGTTGTTTTTGCCCGGGGGCTATGGTACAATTTAGCCAAAACGCTATGCCATGGGGGATGGGGCAACCATGAACGTATTTGACATCATTGGACCGGTGATGATCGGTCCTTCCAGCAGCCATACGGCGGGGGCGGCCCGTATCGGGCAGATCGCCCGGCAGCTTTTGCAGGATGAGCCGGTGGCCGCCCAGATCGTACTGTACGGCAGCTTTGCCAAGACCTACAAGGGCCACGGCACCGACAAGGCGCTGATCGCCGGGATTTTGGGGATGACCCCCGACGATGCCCGGCTGCGGTTTTCCCCCCAGATCGCCCGGGAAACGGGGCTGGAGGTAACGCTTTCCACCGGGGAATTGCCCGAAGGCCACCCCAACACCGCCGTGCTGACCCTGACGGGACGCCGGGGCGGCACCATCACGGTGCGGGGGTCCAGCATCGGCGGGGGCAACATCGTTATCGACGCCATCAACGGCATGCCGGTGCGGATCAGCGGCCAGCATCCCAGCCTGATCGTACAGCATCGGGACCGGCCCGGCGTCATTGCCGAGGTCACCGACCTGCTGGCCGACCGGGGCGTGAATATCTGCAACTTTTCCCTGTCCCGCCGTCAAAAAGGCGGCGTGGCGGTCATGACCATCGAGATGGACGGCGGCTTGGATGAAGCCTTGGCCGCACAGGTCCGGGCGCTGCCCGACGTGATGCTCTGCGTCACGCTGCTGCCCTGACCCGGAAGGAGGACGTGCGATGTCGGAAGAACTGAACTATCATTCCTTGGCCGGGCTGGTGGAAGCCGCCGCCCGGGCGGGCGAACCGCTGTCGGCGCTGGTGCTGCGCCAGCAGGCCGCCCAGTTGGAACAGAGCGAGGCGGAAGTCTACCGCCGTATGCAGGAGAATTTCAAGGTAATGGCAGCCTGCATCGAGCCGGGGTGCCAGCCCGACCTGCGGTCCACCAGCGGGCTGACGGGGGGCGACGCCTACAAGATGCGCCGCCGGGTAGAAAGCGGCCAAAACCTGACCGGCCCGGTGCTGGGCGGGGCGCTCTACCGGGCGCTGGCAGTCAGCGAACTGAACGCCGCCATGGGCCGGGTGGTGGCGGCCCCCACCGCCGGCAGCTGCGGCATTCTGCCCGCCGTGCTGCTGACCATGCAGGAACAGGGCGCCACCGAACAGGACTGCGTGATGAGTCTTTTCACGGCCAGCGCCGTGGGGCTGGTCATTGCCGAAAACGCCTGTCTGGCCGGGGCGCAGGGCGGCTGCCAAGCGGAGTGCGGCAGCGCCGCGGCCATGGCGGCCGCCGCCTTGGTGGAACTGAGCGGCGGGACGCCCCAGATGCTGGACGACGCGGTGGCCATCGCCCTGAAATGCCAGTTGGGTCTGGTCTGTGATCCGGTGGCGGGGCTGGTGGAGATCCCCTGCATCAAGCGCAATGCCTCGGGGGCAGCCATCGCCTTTATGGCCGCCGAGCTGGCCTTGGCGGGCATCGGCAGCCGCATTCCCGCCGACGAGGTCATTGTGGCCATGCGCCGGGTGGGCAACGCCATGTCCCCCACCCTAAAGGAGACCGCCGAGGGCGGTCTGGCCGCCACCCCCACCGCCTGCCGCCTTTGCAAACAGGTATTCGGCGACCGTTGACGCTCGCCGTTTCCGCCCCCGGCCGCGCCCTGCGGCCGGGGGCTTTTTGCGCGGTCGGGCCGCGTTGCAATCCCCCGCGGGCTGTGGTATCATCGAAGCAAGAAAAACCATTCGCCGCAGGGAGGGTTCTGTATGCAGCACAAGGTATTGCTCATCGGGGCGGGGTCCATCTGTCCCGCCCACATTCAGGCGTTCGGCGCCCTGGGGGACCGGGCCAAGGTGGTAGGCATCGTGGCCCGCCACACCGAATCGGCCCGCCAAGCCATCGAAGCCGCCGGGCTGGACGCCGTGGCCTACACCGACTACCGGCAGGCCATCGAGGAATCGGGGTGTGACATCGTCTCGGTGATGACGCCCCCCGACAGCCATTGCGAGATCACCGTCTGGGCGCTGGAACACGGCTGCCATGTGCTGGTGGAAAAACCCATGGCGCCCTCGCTGGCGGAGTGCGACACCATGCTGGACGCCGCCCGCCGCACCGGGAACCAACTGGCGGTGGTGGCCCAAAGCCGCTGCCTGACCCCCATCTGGCGGACCAAGCAGTTGCTGGACAGCGGTCTGCCCGGCAAGCTGCTCTACACGCAGGTAAATTCCCTGTGGTACCGGGGCCGCAGCTACTACGACTTGGCTTGGCGGGGCAGTTGGGCCACCGAGGGCGGCGGCTGCACGCTGGTCCATGCCGTACACCACATCGACCTGCTGGCTTGGATGGCGGGCATGCCCCGGCAGGTGACGGCGATGATCGGCAACGTGGCCCACACCAACAGCGAGGAAGAGGACCTGTCCATGGCGATGCTGCGGTTTGACGACGGCAGCTTTGCCCAGCTCACCGCCAATCTGGTAAGCCACGGCCAGAAGCAGGCCCTGAGCTTTGCCTGTGAGAACGCCGTGCTGGAGATCCCCCACGCGCTGAGCGCCGACACCCCGCAGGAGAACGGGTTTCCCCGGGAAAACACCGCCCTGCTGACCGAGCTGGAGGCCGCCTACGCGGCGATGCCGCCCCTTGCCTACGAGGGTCACGCCGGGTTGGCGGACAACCTGCTGCGGGCGGTGGACGAGGGCGCGCCGCTGATCAGCGATGGACAGGCGGGCCGCAACACGATGGAGCTGATCATGGCCATCTACAAGTCGGCGTCGGAAAACGCCCCGGTGACGCTGCCCATCACCCCCGACGACCCCTTCTACACCCGAACGGGCGTCCAGACCCGAATGCCCCACTTTTATAAAAAGACCGGCTTTTTGTCCCAGTTCACCCACAACGAAATCACCTTGGCCAGCAGCAACATGGGCTGACCGGTTTGTAAAGGAGAATCCCCCATGAACACCCAACTGCGCGCCGACGCCGACGCGATTTTGACCGCCAGTATTCAGGCCGTGCTGCCCGATCAGGCGGTGGCCCGGGCGCTGCAAACCTTTGTGCCGGGGTCCGGCCGCACCCTGTTGGTGGCGGTGGGCAAGGCGGCTTGGCAGATGGCCCACGCGGCGCTGGCCGTGCTGGGCCGGGTGGACGATGGCATCGTCATTACCAAATACGGCCATCTGCGGGGGGAATTGCCCGGTCTGCGCTGCCGGGAGGCAGGCCACCCCGTGCCCGATGCCCAGAGCTTTGCCGCCACCGAGGAAGCCCTGACGCTGGTGCGGGGCCTGACCGAGCAGGACACCGTGGTGTTTTTGCTCTCCGGCGGGGGCAGCGCCCTGTTGGAAAAGCCCTTGCTGCCCGCCGAGGAATTGCAGGACATTACCCGCCAACTGCTGGCCTGCGGCGCCGACATCGTCCAGATGAACACGGTGCGCAAGCGGCTGTCGGCGGTCAAAGGGGGCCGGTTTGGGCTGGCCTGTGCCCCTGCCAAGGTCTTTGCGGTGGTGCTCTCCGACATTTTGGGGGACCCGCCGGCGATGATCGCCTCGGGACCGGTAAGCCCCGACCCGTCCACCTGCACCGAGGCCCGGGCCATCGCCGCCCAATATGGCCTGCGGCTTTCCCCCACGGCCCGGGCGCTGCTGGACCAAGAGACCCCCAAGGCGCTGGACAACGTGACCTTGCAGATCACCGGCAGCGTGCGGACTCTTTGCGCCGCTGCGGCCAGCCAGTGCCAAGCGCTGGGCTACGAGCCGGTCCTGCTTACCGACCGGCTGTGCTGCCAAGCCCGAGAGGCCGGCAGCTTTCTGGCCAGCATTCTGCACAGCCACGCCGGGCAGGGCCGCAAGCTGGCCTTTGTGGCCGGGGGCGAAACGGTGGTGCGGCTGACCGGCACCGGGTTGGGGGGCCGCAACCAAGAACTGGCGCTGGCCGCCGCCCCGGAACTGGACGGCCTGCCGGGGGTGGCCCTTTTCAGCGTGGGGTCGGACGGCACTGACGGCCCCACCGACGCCGCCGGCGGCTATGTGGACGGCGAAACCATGCAGGCCCTGCGGGCCGCCGGGCTGGAGGTGCCCACCGTGCTGGCCCAAAACGACGCCTACCACGCCTTGCAGGCGGTGGGCGGGCTGGTCATCACCGGGCCGACCGGCACCAACGTCAATGACGTGGCGGTGGGACTGGTACAGGGCTGAGCGCCCTCGTCCCCTGCCTTTTCCCCCTTTCCTGCGCGGAAGGGGGGCTTTTTTTGTGTACCGCTCCATTGCGGCTTGAGTAGAAAAATGTTATACTGACAAGGATTCTAGCCCCCCTTGCGGGCCTGCAAAGGAGAACTTCGCCCATGCTCTTTTCCAGCCTTGTCTTTCTTTGGCTGTTCCTTCCCGTGGTTTTGCTGGTCTACCAACTGCTGCCCGGCATCCGGTCCAAGAATGCCCTGCTGCTCTTCGCCAGCCTTTTTTTCTACGGCTGGGGGGAACCCAAGTACATCCTGCTGATGCTGGTTTCCATCACCCTAAATTATCTGGGCGGGCTGTGTCTGGGCCGGTTTGGCGCCGCCCCCGCCCGCAAAGCGGCCCTCGTCTGCACGGTGGCCGCCAACTTGGGGCTGTTGGGCTACTTTAAATATTACACCTTCGCCGCCAATACGCTGGCTGCACTGGCGGGCCGGCAACTGCTGCCGGTGCGGGACATTGCCCTGCCGCTGGGCATCAGCTTCTACACCTTTCAGGCCATGAGCTATGTCATCGACCTTTACCGGGGCAAGACCGCCGTGCAGAAAAGCTGGTTCCGGGTGGCTTTGTATGTGAGCTTTTTCCCCCAGTTGGTGGCCGGTCCCATCGTGCTGTACACCCAAGTGGAAAACCAACTGTCCTGCCGGTCGGTTTCCCTGACCCGGTTTTCCTACGGCGTCAAGCGGTTTTTGTACGGGCTGGGCAAAAAGGTGATTTTGGCCAACGGGTTCGCCGCCCGGGCCGATCAGGTCTTTGCGCTGGAACCGGGACTGGTCAGCACCCCGCTGGCTTGGCTGGGTACATTGTACTACACCTTGCAGATCTACTACGACTTTTCCGGCTATTCCGATATGGCCATCGGGCTGGGCCAGATGTTCGGCTTCGACTTCCCGGAAAACTTCAACTACCCCTATCTGTCCAAGACGGTCAGCGAGTTCTGGCGGCGGTGGCATATGACCTTGTCCGGGTGGTTCCGGGACTACCTGTACATCCCCTTAGGCGGCAACCGCAAAGGTCTGGCGCGCACCCTCATCAACCTTTTCCTTGTATTTCTGGCCACCGGCCTTTGGCATGGCGCCAACTGGCAGTTTGTGGCTTGGGGTGTTTGGTACGGGGTGCTGCTGATTCTGGAACGGACGGTGCTGAAGCCCCTTCTGCCCCGGCTGCCCGCTTGGCTGTCCCGGGTGTATGCCCTCTTCTTTATCCTGTGCGGCTGGGTCATCTTCCGGGCGCCGGGTCTGCGGGCCGGGCTGCTTTGGCTGAAAGCGATGCTGCTGCCCGCCGCCGGGTTCGCCGCCTACCCCGTGACCCGCTACCTCGACCCCCGCACCCTGCTGCTGGTGGCGGCGGGGCTGGCCCTCTGCGGACCGGTACAGGCCCTTTTCCCCCGGTTCAAGGCTGCCCTTTATAATAAGGAGGTCACCGGCCCGCTGCAAACCGTGACTCTGCTGGTCATCGGCTTTGCCTGCACGGTCCTGCTGGTCAGCGGCACCTACAACCCCTTTATTTATTTCCGCTTTTAAGGAGCGCCGGATATGGACAAAAACCGCAAAATACAGTTGGGACTCGTCGCCGGGTTTGCCGCCCTGCTGGTGGGGCCCGGGCTGCTCTGGCTGGGCCTAAAACCCCTGTGCGATACCACCAACTACGAAAACCGTACCCTGACCGCCTTTCCCTCCGCCGAGACCTCTTTGGAACAGTGGCCGGCCCAGTTTGAGGATTGGCTGGAGGACCACGCCCCCTTCCGCAACGGGTTCCTTACCCTGAAAGCCGGGGCGGACCGGCTGGTGGGCAGTCTGGATTCCTCCAACGTGCTGCTGGGCAAAAACGGCTGGCTCTTCTTACAGGATGTGGGGGATTCCAGCAGTATCTCGGACTATCAGGGCCTTACCGCCTACTCGCAGGAGGAGATGGCGGCCTTGGCCGACAAGGTACAGCAGTTGGCAGACGTTCTGGCCCAAAAGGGCAGCCGTCTGGCGATTCTGTTTGCCCCTGCCAAGGAGGGCGTGTACAGCCAGTACATGCCGGACAGCATCCCGGTGGTAGCCCGCCCCACCCGGGTGCAGAGCCTGACGGACTACCTGCGCCAAAATACCGAGGTGCCGGTGCTTTTCCCGCTGGAAGCACTGCAAACCGCCGGACAGACCACGCAGGTTTACTACAAATACGACACCCACTGGAACGACGTGGGCGCTTGGCTGGCCGCCCAACAGTTGCTGCAAGCGCTGGACCTGCCCTATGCCGACACCCTGCCCGCCGTACAGGTGAACGAGGAAAAGACCGCCCCCACCGATTTGGCCAACATGTGCGGGAGCTGGGCCTTTTGCACCGACGATCTCTACTATGAGGTGGACGCCCCCGCCGCCCAGTGTACCGAGGGCACCTCCGAAACCGAGCTGACCCGCTATCAGGGCAGCGGCACCCAAAACCTGCTGCTGGTGCGGGACAGCTTTGGCGCCGCCTTGGGCAGCCGTCTGGCCCAAGGCTTTGATAAGACCTTGGTGCTCCACGGCAACCTGCTGTCGGTGGAAAACCTGACGGCCCAGCAGCCCACCCTGCCCCCTGTGGTCGTGGTGGAAGTGGGCGAACGGTTCAGCGACAATCTTTCGGGCCGTCTGGACACCCTGCTGACTTGGGCAGCCCAGACCGACCCAGCCTGACCGGCATACCGAGAAAAAAAGACACCCGCGCGGCTGCGCGGGTGTCTTTTGGTTTACGGTTGTTTGATCCGCACATCGGCCAGACGGGCGGCGTCAGAGCGTACAAAGGCGGTGTTGCGGGCGTAGTCCATCTGGTACAGGTGGGCAAACAGCACATCCAGCACCGCTTTTTCGGCAATGGAGGAGGCAAAGGTGGAGATTTTATCGTCGTTGGATTCCAGCGGTGGCAGCAACAACAGGGCATCGGCCTGCATACCGGCCATGCTGTCCGGCCGGGCGGTGATGGTCACCACCGGCACCTGATGTTCCCGGGCGGCTTGCAGCGAGATGCGCAGTTGTTCGTTGGCGCCGGAGTAGGACGCCACCAACAGGCAGTGGGTGGCATCCATCTGCTGGATGCTGTAACTCAGGTCCACCCGGTCGGAAACCACATTGACCCGCCGCCCGAACTTGCGCAGCCGGAAGGCGAAGTCCGCGCTCATATGGCCGCTGGTGCCGATGGCGCAGAGGTCGATGGACTGAGCCTTGGCCAGCAGTTCCACCGCCCGGGCCACCTGCTCGGGCTGCAGGGTCAGCCACAGACGGCGCAGAGCCTCCTGCTCCAGCCGCAGCACCGACGCCGTGACCTGCGCCGCCGGGGTATCCGGCCCAAAGGGATAGTTGCCGTCCGGCGGCTCTTCCTCGGCTAGGGCGCTCGTCTGGGCGAACAGCTCGGCTTTGAAGTCCTTCAGCCCCTTGCAGCCGAATTTTTGGCAGAAGCGGATGACCGCCGACGGGCTGGTAAAGCTGGCTTGGGCCAGTTCCCGGGTGTTCATCTGGGCCACCTTTTCGGGGTAGCGCAAAATGTAGTCCCGCAGATGGCACTCGTTCTTGGTCAGCCAACCACCGCTCACATCGCTGGCTCCGGGCAGCCCGCAAGCGGCAGCCGCCTGCGGCAGGGTCATACTGACAAGCCATAGAACGTGCATGGCGGGACCTCCTTGTATTATAGAGTAGTAGTTATTAGAGCCCCTCTCCAAGGGCTGTGCT
>NZ_CALADU010000104.1 GCF_937890665.1 uncultured Subdoligranulum sp. | reverse complement strand
ACGGCTTGTATATGTTTGACGGTGCTCCGTGCTATGAAGACCCCAATCCTCGCCGCGGCGAGCATAAAGAATGGGGTACGATGGTCTTCAACTACGGCATGAACGAAGTGGAGAGCTTCTTGGTGTCCAGCGCCATGTTCTGGATCGAGAAGTACCACGTGGATGGTCTGCGGGTAGACGCAGTGGCCAGTATGCTGTATCTGGACTACAACCGCCGTGATGGCGAGTGGGAGCAGAACTCCAAGGGTGGCAAGGAAAATCTGGAGGCGATTGCCTTCCTGCAAAAGCTGAACACCGCTGTGTTGAGCCGCTATCCCCACAAGATGATGATTGCGGAAGAATCCACCGCATGGCCGTTGGTGACCAAACCCGCCGCAGACGGTGGACTGGGCTTCAATTTCAAGTGGAACATGGGCTGGATGAACGACATGCTCAGCTACATGAAGACCGATCCGCTGTTCCGTGCCGGAAACCACGGCAAGGTCACCTTCAGCTTCTTCTACGCGTTCAGCGAAAACTTTGTTCTGCCAATCAGCCACGATGAGGTGGTGCATGGCAAGTGCAGCTTGATCAACAAGATGCCCGGCGACTATGAAGAGAAGTTCGCCAACCTGCGCACCTTCTACGGCTATATGATGGCACATCCCGGCAAGAAACTGCTCTTTATGGGGCAGGAGTTCGGGCAGTTCATCGAGTGGGACGAGAAGAAGCAGTTGGATTGGATGCTGCTTGGCTACGACAAACATCGTCAGCTGCAAAGCTATGTCAAAGATCTGAACCACCTGTATCGGGATATCCCTGCTTTGTGGCAGGTCGATTACAGCTGGGAAGGGTTCCAGTGGATCGTGCCGGATGATAACCAGCAGAGCGTTATCGCCTTCCTGCGCCGGGATGCGGCCGGAAAGATGCTGATGATCGTCTGCAACTTCAACCCGGTACTGCGCCAGAACTACGAGATGGGCGTGCCCAATCCCGGCAGTTATAAAGAGATCCTCAATTCCGATGATCCCAAGTATGGCGGTTCTGGTGTGACCAACGGTACGGTGCGCAGCAAGAAGGGCGAGATGCACGGCTTTGAGCAGCATGTTTCGCTGACGCTGCCGCCGCTGTCCACCCTGTATTTCCAAGTCCCGGCGGCTCGCAAACCGCGCGCCAAAAAGGACGAGGAAACCGAGGCAAAACCGGCAGCCAAGGCCAAAAAGACCGCGGCAGCCAAAACGGCAGCGCCCAAGCGCAGCCGCACTACCAAAGCCAAATCGCAGGCGTAAGCCAGCCTTGTTCCTGCGTGCTGGATAGATCGTATACCCATATTCTAGTCAAGTAATGGCGTAAGCCAGAATTTTAAGGGGAGAAATCTTATGGCAAAAGAAATGATCGCAATGATCCTGGCCGGCGGTCAGGGCTCGCGTCTCTACGCGCTGACCCAAAAGCTCGCCAAGCCTGCAGTTCCGTTTGGCGGAAAGTATCGTATTATCGACTTCCCGCTGTCCAACTGTGTCAATTCCGACATTGATACGGTGGGCATCCTGACCCAGTATCAGCCGCTGGTTTTGAACGAGTATATCGGCAATGGCCAGCCCTGGGACCTTGACCGTCTGCATGGCGGTGTCCATGTACTGCCGCCCTACCAGAAAGCCTCCGGCTCTGACTGGTACAAAGGCACGGCCAATGCGATCTATCAGAATATTTCCTTCATCGACCGGTATGATCCCAAGTATGTCATCATCCTGTCCGGTGACCAGATCTGCAAGCAGGATTACTCTGATTTCCTGCGCTTCCATAAGGAGAAGGATGCAGAATTCTCGGTGGCGGTCATGGAAGTGCCTTGGAGCGAAGCCTCTCGTTTTGGCCTGATGGTTACGGACGAGAATGACAAGATCAGCGAGTTCCAAGAGAAGCCGAAGGATCCCAAGTCCAATCTGGCTTCCATGGGCATCTACATCTTCAACTGGGATATCCTGAAGAAGTACCTCACCGAGGACGAAGCGGATCCCAATTCCGAGAACGACTTTGGCAAAAACGTCATCCCCAACCTGCTCAAGGATGGCCGTCGTATGTACGCCTATCACTTCAGCGGCTACTGGAAGGACGTGGGAACCATCTCCAGCCTGTGGCAGGCCAACATGGAGGTTCTGGATCCCAAACACTCCGGCATCAACCTGTTTGATGAAAACTGGAAGATCTATTCCCGCAACTCCGGCCAGCCCTGCCAGCGCATCGGCAATGATGCCACCATCGTGAACTCGATGATTTCGGAAGGCTGTCAGGTCAACGGCACGGTCAATAACTCCATTCTGTTCCCCGGCGTCGTCGTGGAAAAGGGTGCTACCGTCGAGGCTGCCGTCGTCATGGGCGGTACGGTCATCAAGGCGGGCGCTAGCGTCAAGCACTGCATCGTGGCCGAAAATGTCACGATCGAAGAGGGCGCTACCGTCGGTGCTATGCCGGAAGGCGGCCTGAACATTGCCGAACCCGGCGATGTGGCTACGGTCGGCTCCGGTGTCGTGGTAGGCAAAGGCGCTACCGTCGGCCCCAAGGCAATGGTCTCCAGCGATGTAAAGGATGGTGAGGAACAATGGTAAATAGCAACGTCAACGCTCTCGGCGTGATTTTCGCCAACACCTATGATAATCTCGTTCCCGAACTGGTGGCGGAGCGCTCTATGGCCTCCATCCCGTTCGGCGGCCGTTACCGCTTGATCGACTTCACGCTGTCCAGCATGGCCAATGCGGGCATCGACAACGTGTCGGTCATCGTCCGTAAAAACTACCATTCTCTGATGGACCATCTGGGAGCCGGCCGTGAATGGGACCTGACCCGTAAGCGCGGTGGTCTGAACATTGTGCCGCCTTTTGCAGAGCGCAGCATCAAGATGTACTCCGGCCGTGTAGATGCCATCGAGAGCATTCTTTTCTGGCTGGAAGATCAGAAAGAACGTTATGTGATTCTGTCGGATGCCTACATCGCCGTGAACTTTGACTTCGGCAAGCTCATCGACGAACATGTGGCCAGCGGTGCCGACGTCACGATGGTGTATAACCGTGCGCCGATCCCTGAGGGTGCCCGCAGCGATAACTACACCATCCGCATCGATGAAGATAGCCGCGTGACGGAGATCCTTTCCAACGACTATCGTCTGGGTGAGCAGAACCTTTCGATGAATATGTATGTCATCGAGCGGGAAAGCCTGATTCACCTGATCCATGACGCGGCAGTACGGGGACTTGTCTACTTTGAGCGGGATATTCTGGCTCGTAACCTCAAGCTGCTCAACGTGCATGCTTTCGAGTTCAAAGGCTATGCGGCCCGTGTTTCGGACATGAAGAGCTACTTCGACGAGAACATGCGTCTGCTGGAACCCGGCAGCATGGAAGCGCTGTTTGGCGGCGCCCACATCTACACCAAGATTCGTGACGATAACCCCACCCGCTATCTGGAGGGCAGCTCTGTGAAGAACAGCCTGCTGGCGGACGGCTGTGTGATCGAAGGCACGGTGGAGAATTGTGTGCTGTTCCGCGGCTGCCAAGTCAAGAAGGGCGCGGTCGTTAAGAACTGCGTGCTGATGCAGGATACCGTGGTGGAGCCGGATTGCGATGTGGAGTATGTGGTCACCGATAAAAACGTCCATATTACCGAAGGCAAGAAGCTGACCGGTACGGATACTTTCCCGGTGTTTATTGCCAAAAACCATAGCGTATAAATAGCTCATAGAGGTTGTACTCCTTCTCCCCGGAGACAGCTTAGATGAGGGGGACGGGGAGACCGTAGGTCTGCCCGTCCCTCCTGTTTTTAAAGAATCCCACCATCTATATGGAGGTGCTTATGAAAATTTTGTATGCGGCCAGTGAGGCTGCTCCCTATGCCAAATCCGGTGGCTTGGCTGATGTGGCGGGTGCTTTGCCCAAGGCGTTGGTCAAGGACGGTGTGGATTGTCGGGTGGTCATGCCGCTGTACGGCGATTTGAAATTCAAAGACACCCTGACCTATGTGACCAACTTCAGCGTACCGGTGGGGTGGCGCAGCCAGTACTGTGGTCTGTTCAAGGCAGAACACGACGGTGTAGTGTTCTACTTCATTGACAACGAATACTACTTTAAGCGCAGCGGTCTGTACGGCTTCTACGATGACGGCGAACGGTTCGCCTTCTTCTCCCGTGCCGTTTTGGAAATGCTGTTCTACACGGATTTTGAACCGGACAT
>NZ_CALADU010000103.1 GCF_937890665.1 uncultured Subdoligranulum sp. | reverse complement strand
TGAAGCAGCATAGTACATATATCCGCCCCTGGGTGGACGAGAAGCTGGCAGAATTGAAATGTGAATATTTATGAGGTATCCAAATGAAAATTTTTGTCAACGAACCCATACATCCGGCAGCAATGGACCTGCTGCGGTCACGGGCTGAAGTTGTCTCCGAATGGGAGGATGTCCCGGCTGTCAGCGCGGCATTGGTGCGGACAACAAAAATTGGACCTGATTTTTTAAATCGAGCGAAGCAGCTGCGCGTGATCGGAAAGCACGGGATCGGGTACGACAATATTGACATTGCATCTGCGAAGGAGAGAGGGATTGCTGTTGTCTATACTCCTTTGGCGAATGTCAACTCGGTGGCTGAACTGGCGGTATCTCTTTTCCTTGCGTTGGCCCGAAAGCTGGTTTCCGCTCAAAAATTGATACGTTCCGGAGAGTGCACCAGGATCGCGCCCCCTGAGCTGACGGGCACTGAGTTGAGCGGAAAGACAGTGGCCCTGATCGGCCTTGGACACATTGCACAGCAGGTTGCACAGATTCTAGGAGTCGGTTTTCACTGCCACCTTGTGGGATATGACCCATATGTTTCCCGGGAAAAAATGGCTACGCTGGACATTGAGAAAGCAGATTGTTTGAAAGAAGCGCTGAGGGCGGGAGATTTGATCAACATCAGCGTGCCCCTCAATGACAGCACCCGTGGTATGATCGGCTCCGCGGAACTGGGCGTCTGTCGCCCCACTGCAATTCTGGTCAATACGGCACGTGGCGGGATTGTAGATGAGGTGGCGCTCTATGAAGCGCTGTCCCGTAATGAGCTGGCTGCGGCAGCAAGTGATGTTTTTGCCGTCGAGCCTCCCGGTGTGGATATGCCGCTGATGTCTTTACCCAATTTTCTGCCCACTCCGCATATAGGCGCCAATACGGAGGAGGCGCTTTATCGTATGGGGATTACGGTAGTGGAAGATCTTTTCGCCGTTCTGAACGGTGTTTCTCCACGATTTCCTGTTCCGTAAACGGATGAGATAAAAGAAAGGAGATTCACTATGCAACCCAAAAATTCCATTCGTCGAAAGCCTGCTTTTCCGGACGGCATGTTGATCGTCCTTGGAGTCATCATACTGTGTGTCATCGTGACTTGGTTTATTCCTTCGGGTCAATACGACCGTATTTTAGATGCCAGCGGACGGCAGATCGTTGATCCAAACTCTTTCCATTATATTGAAAGCGAAAAAATCAGTCTCCTGCGTATTCCACACTTTATTGTAGAGGGTACGATTGCACAAGCGGAAATGATTTTCTTCCTGCTGACGATCGGTGGCTGCTATGAAATCGTAATGCACACCGGAGTGCTTCAGGCGATCATAGCCAGAATGGCCAAATGGAAAGTGCGGGACATGGCGTTTATACTGGTCTTTACGCTGGTGTTTGCCGTGATCGCAGCTCCTGCTGGCGGTGTAGTGTCTTTCATCGGATTTGCGCCCATTTTTGTCATGATCGCCCGGGCCATGGGCTATGATGCGCTTGTGGGCGTCTCTCTGGTGCTGCTAGGAGGTGCTGTGGGTGCTGCTGCTGGACCGATCACTCCCTTTACCACAGGCGTTGCCCAGGGAATTGCAGAACTGCCGCTGTATTCCGGCCTGTCTTACCGGATAATCTGCATGCTTGTTTTGTGGATTGTTACAGCCCTCTTTATTGCTCGGTATGCTAAAAAAGTTCGGTTGGATCCCTCAAAGAGCTATGTTTACGATCTTGAGCAGGTGCAGAAGAATCAAGAAGTAGAAAAGCACTATGACACCGATCTTTCGGCTCGACAGATCGCTATTCTGGTGATTTTTATTTTAGGCTTGTGCCTGATCATCTATGGCAGCCTTCGCCTGAACTGGGGCAATCGAGTTCATATGCAGATCTATCTGTGCATGAGCGTGATTCTTGCGATTGTTGGTAAGTTCAATCCCAATGAGACAGTCCGGGTCTTTGTGCGAGGAGCCAAGGGGATGCTGGCCGCAGCTCTGGTACTGGGGCTTTCCCGCAGTATTAGCATGATTCTGGATGAGGCGCTGGTTCTGGACACCGTTATTTACGGCTGCGCTGCGATTTTGAACGGGCTTCCCACGTTGCTGCGGGGGCCGGCTATGCTGATTGCCAATACGGTTGTCAATGTTTTCATTATTTCTGGAAGCGGGCAGGCTGCCGCAGTTATGCCGGTGTTCATCCCTGTTGCGGATTTGGTGGGGCTGACTCGTCAAACCGCTGTGCTGGCCTTCAATTTCGGCGATGGCTTTTCCAACTGGATCCTTCCGCATTCTGCTCCGCTGATGGGATTTATTGGTGCTACCAGCATCTCCTACGGAAAATGGTTTAAATACTTCTGGAAGCTATTCCTGCTTTGGAATGCCTTGGCCATGGCGCTTCTTTTTATTGCACAGTTAATGAACTATGGGCCTTTCTAAATGAAAAGGAGATCACGATCTATGATGACAAAAGAAGAAATTCTGAATGCTGCAAAAAAATGGGAAGATTTTTGCATCGCTCTGCGCAGGGATTTCCATGAATCCCCTGAATTGTCCGGGCAGGAAACTCAAACAATTGCTCGTATTTGTACTGAGTTACGTGCTGTGGGACTCTCTCCCATCGAAGTGCAAGATGGTGGTGTTTTAGCGGTAATCGAGGGAGATGCTCCTGGCAAAACCGTGCTTTTGCGGGCGGACGTGGATGCACTTCCTGTTCAGGAGGATCCGTGCAATCTTTTGCGCAAGAAAGAATGTGTCAGCAAGATCCCCGGCGTGTCCCATGTGTGCGGCCATGACTGCCATGCAGCCATGCTGGTCACTGTGGGGAAGATTCTTGCAGCCCGTCGGGATTTTCCTGGGCGAATTGTGCTCATGTTTGAACGCGGTGAAGAAGGGGGCGGCAATCTCCGGTATCTCATTGATTATCTGCAAAAGAACCATTGGGACATTGATGGAGTTTGGGGCATGCACCTAAACAGTGATATTCCCGCAGGAAAATTTGCGATTCGAAGTGGACCGTTGATGGCTGGGGGACTGATGTTTGACATCACATTGGTGGGTAAGGACGGACATGGTTCAAGGCCGGATTGGGCCAATAATCCTGTGGATTGCTTTCAGACGATTCAAACAGCATTGGATAAAATTCGTATGCGCGCGGTAGATCCAAATGATGCAATTACCTTTTCGATTTGCAGGGTGTCAACGGAGTCCCAGCGGCCCAATATTATTGGACGAACTTTAAATTTTGCCGGTACAGTTCGTTACTTTGATTTGGAAAGAGCATACCGTCCTTTCAGCAAGGCAATGCGGCGAATTATTGATAATATTGCCGATGCTTTTGAATGCGAAGCAGTATATAATCAGTTTGAGTGTATTGCAGTCCCTCTTATCAATCAATCTGATTGTTATGAAATTGCAAAGCAGACATTGACGGAGATTTTTGGAGAAGATCGTGTAGTGCAGGGGCCATTGAAGTTTGGATCAGAGACACTTTCCTATGTAATGAGCTTTTGGCCGGGTATGTATTTGAATTTGGGTATTAAAGATCCCACATTGGGTACTGGATCCGGTCATCATACGGCCAAATTCGATGTAGATGAATCGCAGTTCAAAACCGGTGTCGCGGCACACATCGGATATGCCCTGGCCTTCTTGGAAAGCTCAAAGAAAATACAGGATTTCAAGCCTTATGATGGAGATATTTGGGATCTGTTAGGCGAATAGGTAAATGGATTTTAAGGAGTGACCAGAAAAACATTGATATCTATTCTGGCACCTATGATGAACTGTTTTACAGTAGCGGTTATATTTTTAACCTTGCCCTGTGCACAGATGGGCAGGTCGAAATGACCTCTCGGAAGAATTGGGTACTCCATTAACAAGGGGAAGCCCTTGAAAACAATGTTTTATGGAGACATTTTCTGCGAAGATTTTCTTGTTTATGGGGATACCCGACTGTTCAAGCAGGTCTTCATATTACCATCCAGTTAAAAAAACACAGTACACCGGATGATGGAGGATATCTTCCCATCCGGTGTGCTGTCTTTTGGAATCCACTTTAACTGATCCCATGCAGTAGAATTTTGGCTTCATATGCAGATTATGGCGTGGAGATGCTGAAATAATCCGGAATATGCTTGGTAAACACACTGCCAGAGCCAAATTCATAAAGGATTGGAGGCGTCTCCCTTGTTTCATTTTAAATAATTGTTAG
Organism: uncultured Subdoligranulum sp.; assembly: GCF_937890665.1. Next base: position 2,453 of record NZ_CALADU010000103.1, on the reverse strand, counting down.
TCAGCTTCTCTATCCCTAAAAACAGAAGGTGGCTACATTATACTCAAGCAGGATCAGCCTCCCCTCATCGTCAAAGGGACCGATGCCCATGCCGTAGCGCATGGGGCTTGGCTCCCTCCGTGCCAGTGTCAAGTGCGCCCGCGTCCCCCGGGCGTTTGGCCGGGTTCCAGAACCAGAGACGCCCTGGAGCGGAAAGCGGACACCGGATCTTGATTTCCTGACAGCAGAAAATGTCTGCTTTGGACTTGGCGGGGATGCGCAAAAGCTTTTGCGCTTGCAGGCGCAAAGCCGTTGACATTCCAGACCACTGTCTTCATGACTGCAGCCCCTCCCTGCCCACCGAAGTGGGCTTTGGCATGCCCCAAGCCGGCAGTATAAAATCTCTTCCAGAAAAATACAATGTCTGCCCTTGCCGAATTTGTCAAGAGCAGGCATTGTTGTTTCCTCCTTGCAGCGGTTTTTCAGGGGCGTTGCAATTATAACCAAACCAGAGCCGAATGGGGGGAAGCCTTCCGAAATTTCTCCGGATAGGACATTCCGCAGTCTGTGGGGGCTATTTTTGCCGCAAATAATTACCGGCAACTTGGCCAGAAAGAGTCACCAGAGTAATTCGTTTCTATATTCGGCTTATGCTGGTAAGAAACTGTATAACACTGTTGGGTGAAGAGCAGATGATGTTGTTGATCTTGATGCCATCAGCTGCGTGGCCTCAAAATTCCAGGAGGCAGCCCGCATATCCATACCGATCTTTGTGCGGTTGACGAGCCGGGGCAGTACCACCAGCACCGCCTCCAGGAACGGCGTGATCACCTTCGCCATCCTGGTAGACGGCTTGACGACGGTGATCTGGCTGGACGGGCCGGGCAGGCATCTCTCGGCTCATTCCCCACGAAGCAGTGACCTGCCGCCCAAAATCATCCTAAGATTTGTACAAGATATTCCATTGACTTGCCTGTGTCTCTATGATACGTTTGACTCAAATTTGCAGCTTACGACAGGAGGCTTCTATGCGCTCAGAAATCGGAGTCGGCATCATCGGATGCGGCAGCGTTGCCAGATGGAAATATGTTAAAAACCTGGCAGAGATGTCAGGCGTCTCTCTTCGGGCCTTCTATGGTGGCCGGGCTGAGGAGTTCCAGCAGCAATACGGTGCTCCGGGTTCCGCAGTCTGTCGAGATCTGGCGGAATTTTTGGCCCGTGAAGACGTTGATGCCGTCTGTATCTGTACGCCGAACAACAGCCATGCAGAAATTGCCCTGGCAGCCCTGCGCGCAAGAAAGCATGTGCTGTGCGAAAAGCCCATGGCCATCTCCGCTGAGGATGCCGTTCGGATGGTCGAGACAGCGGAGCAGATGGGCGTCCTGTTGACAGTGGGGCACCAGTCCCGGTTCTCTCCCGCCGCTCAGGCCCTTTACCGCCAACTGCGGGAAGGCGCCTTCGGCTCCCTCTACTTTGCCCGGGCCAGCATGGTCCGGCGGATGGGAATCCCCACTTGGGGGCACTTTTTCGACCCAGCAGTCCAGGGTGGCGGATGTCTGATCGATCTGGGCACTCACGCTCTGGATCTGGCTCTGTGGTTGCTGAACGATTTTTCCCCGGCCTATTGCTGCGCCGGCATCTTTCGAGGCCCGGGAGACTCCCCTACTCCCGCCAACCGTTGGGGCACTTGGGACCCCGCCATGCTCCGGACGGAGACCGGTGCCTTTGGACAGGTTGTGCTGCAAAGCGGCACGGTGCTGAGTCTGGATATCAGTTGGGCCCTTCACGTGCCGGAAGACCGGGAAGAGACCGTTACGCTCTGCGGCACAGCCGCCGGGGCGGAGCTCTTTCCCGGCGGCTATACAATCAGCGGCACACAGGGCGCCCGCTTGGTCACTACCCGCTATCAGATGCCGGAGGAGCAGCAGAGCGCAAATCGGGCGCAACTGGAGGATTTTTTATCTTCCATCCGGAAGCATCGGCTGCCTCTGGTAACAGCAGCGCAGTCTTTAGTCGTAATGCAGATCCTATCAGGACTTTACCGCTCCGCGCGGGAACTTCGTCCTGTGGAATTTTAAGGAGGATGCAACTATGCACGAAGAAAAAGTAGCTCTCACCAAGAACCAGATCGCGGCGCTCCGGAGAGCGGCAGAGACTCGTTCCATTCAGGACATCTTTGTAGTGGCCTGTGGCGGCTCTTTGGCCACTCTGTACCCCATTCTGTACATTCTGGATCGTGAGACGAATGCCGTCCATGTATCCTCTGTCAATGCAGCGGAATTCTTCCATAACCCGCCACACCGGTTGGGAGATCACAGCCTAGTTATCTTGAATTCTCAAAGCGGCACAACACCGGAGACCGTTTCCGCCGCCCGTTTAGCGCACGAACGCGGGGCGCTTACTGCGGCGTTTACCACAGTACCAGGCTCCGCTATCGAGACTGTGGTGGATTTTCCCATTTACTATTATGACGA
>NZ_CALADU010000102.1 GCF_937890665.1 uncultured Subdoligranulum sp. | reverse complement strand
AGAACGGTCTTGCCCACGCCGGCGCCGCCGAACAGGCCGATCTTGCCGCCGCGGGCATACGGTGCCAGCAGGTCGATGACCTTGATGCCGGTCTCCAGAATTTCGGTGGTGGGGCTTTGTTTATCAAACGCCGGCGGGTCCCGGTGAATGGACCACTTTTCGGTGGCGTTGACGGGGCCCTTCTCGTCGATGGCTTCGCCCAAGACGTTGAACATGCGGCCCAGCGTGGCTTCGCCCACCGGCGTTTCGATGGTGTGGCCGGTGGCGATGACTTCGTCACCGCGGCCCAGACCCTCGCCGGGCGAAAGCAGGATGCAGCGCACGGCGCCATGGCCTACCTGACGGGCCACTTCCATCACACGGCGCTCTCCGTCTTTCTCGACGGCCAGCTCCTCGTTGATCTGCGGCAGGCAGCCTTCGTCGAACTGAACGTCCACGACGGGGCCCAACACCTGTGCGATCACACCTTTGTGTTGCATAGCAGTCTTTCCTTTCTCTATCGTTGTCCGGTCCAATGCCGGAAGTTACAGGTCAGCTTCTTCTTCGTCGTCCCAGTCATCGTCCCAATCGTCGCCGGTATTCTGGGCGCCGCCCACGATCTCGGTGATCTCCTGCGTGATGGCGGACTGCCGCGCCCGGTTGTACTGCAGCGACAGTTCTTTCAGCAGGGTCCGGGCATTGTCGGTGGCGGTGTCCATGGCAGTCATACGGGCGTTCTGCTCGGAGCAGAAGGATTCCACCAGCGCGCCGAAGAGAAGCCCTTTCAGATAGGACGGCACGATGTGGTTGAGCACGTGGTTGGGGGACGGCACGTAGGTCACTACGTGGCGCTCACTGCCGTCGGCGCTGCGGCGGGGCGTCCAAGGGAAGGCCTCCCGGTCCAGCGGCAGCAGCTTGATGATCTTGGGTTCCATCGCCATGGGGCTGACCATCTCGGTGTAGACCACGTAGACCTCATCCAGATGTCCTTTGCGGAACAGCTCGATGAAGGTCTCGCCAATCTCCCGGGCACGGTAAACCGTGGGGTCCTGTGCGGTGTACATGAACTCGCCGTCCACCGGCACGCCCCGATGATGGAAGTAGTTACGGCCTGCCTGCCCGATCAAAAACAGCGTGGGGTCGCTCTCGTGCTGAAGGCGTTCGTCCACCAGCCGCAGCACGTTGTGGTTGTAAGCACCTGCCAGACCCTTATCGCCGGTGATGACGATATACCCCACTTTGTGGGGTCGGCCGGGCCGGGTGTCGAAGTAGATATGCTCCACGCCCTCGGTGCGGTGCAGAATGTCCGAGATCGTCCGGGTGACCTTCTCGAAGTAAGGCTGCACGTCGTTGAGCTGACGGCGAGCCTTGCGCAGTTTGGAGGAGGAGATCAGGTACATAGCGTTGGTGATCTTCAGGGTCTGCTGCACACTGTCGATGTGGGTGCGGATCTCCTTTATGCTTTCCATGTGGCGCTCACCTGCTCTTTGTAGCTTTGCAGCGTGGTGCGGATCTGCTCGGTGGCGGCGCCGGACAGCGCCCCCGTTTCATCGATTTCCTGCACAAGGGCGGACTGTTCCCGCTCCAGCAGGTCCACAAAGTCCTGTGCAAAGCCGGAAACTTTGTCCAGCGGCACGTCGGACAGAAGGCCCGCCGTGGCGATGTACAGGATGATGGCCTGACGGCTTACCGACATGGGCGCGCAGAGCGGCTGACGCAGCAGCGTCATCATCCGCTTACCGTGATCCAGCGCCTGCCGGGTCTCGGGGTCCAGATCGGAGCTGAACTGGGTAAAGACTTCCAACTCGCGGTAGCGGGCCAGATCGATACGCAGCGTACCGGCGGTCTTTTTGATGGCCCGGGTCTGGGCAGCGCCGCCAACACGGGACACCGACAGACCCACGTTGACAGCCGGACGCTGGCCCGAGAAGAAGAGTCCGCTTTCCAGATAGATCTGACCGTCGGTGATGGAAATAACGTTGGTGGGGATGTAGGCCGAAACGTCGCCGGCCTGCGTTTCTACGATGGGCAGCGCTGTCATGGAGCCGCCGCCGTATTCCTTGGTCAGGCGGCAGGCACGCTCCAACAGGCGGGAATGCAGATAGAATACGTCGCCGGGATAGGCTTCACGGCCGGGGGAGCGGCGCAGCAGCAGGGACAGGGTCCGGTAGGCCACTGCGTGCTTGGACAGGTCATCGTAGACGATGAGCACATCCTTGCCCTTGGACATGAAGTATTCACCCATGGCCGCGCCCGCATAGGGGGCGATGTACTGCATCGGCGCGCCTTCGCCCGCGGGGGCAGACACGATGATGCTGTATGCCATGGCGCCGTGCTTTTTCAGGGTCTCCCGCAGGCGGGCGACGGTGGATGCCTTCTGGCCGATGGCCACGTAGATGCAGATCATATCCTGCCCCTTCTGGTTCAGGATGGCATCCACGGCGATGGAAGTTTTACCGGTCTGGCGGTCACCGATGATCAATTCGCGCTGGCCGCGGCCGATGGGCACCATAGCGTCGATGGCCAGAATGCCGGTCTGCATGGGCTGGGTAACGGGTTCACGGCTGACCACGCCGGGGGCCTCATGTTCGATGGGGCGGGTCTCGGTGCAGTCGATGGGACCCAGACCGTCGATGGGACGGCCCAGCGCATCCACCGTGCGGCCGATCAGCGCTTCACCCACCGGCACATCGGCGGGACGGCCGGTGCGGCGCACCAAGCTGCCCTCGGTCAGACCCTCGGCAGAGCCCATCAGCACCACGCCGGTGCGCTTGCGGCGCAGGTCCAGAATCAGACCGGCGGTGCCGTTCTCGAACTCAACGCGCTCGCCGTAGACGGCGTGGCGCAGGCCGCTGACGTTGGCGATGCCGTCGCCGATCTCCAGCACGCGGCCGGTCTCGGTGGCCATGGGATCGCCGGCGCTGCCGGACAAGGCTTCCTTCATCTGGGCGGCCAACTGGTCCACCGATTCCTCGGCGGGGGCATCCTTCATGCCCCGGGCCAGACGGTCCAAACGGCCCTTGACGCTGCGGTCATAGGTCACGCCGTCCACGTCCAGCACAAAGCCGCCCAGCAGGCTGGGGTCGATCTTGATCTGCAGCACCGCGTTCTGGACGCCCCGCAGCTTACAGACCGCCTTGCGCACGGCCTCCTGCGTGGCTTCATCCGGCTGCCGGGCACAGGTCACGACGCAGTTCACGCCCCCCTGTGCGGCCAGCGCCAGACGGGAAAACTCGGGCAGAATCTCGGGCAGGGCCTCCAGATGGCCCTCTTCCAACAGAAGCTGCAGGAAGGCTTTCAGGGCATCCTGTCCATCCAACTGGGGCGCACCGGCCAGCAGCTCTTTCTTTTCGGGTTCAGTGGCGGCGGGGCTCACCAGCACGTTCCAGTGCTTCGTATCCGCCATCAGGGCTTCGGCGGCAGCGCGCACGGCCCCTGCGTCGCCCTGCACAGCCCCAAACAGGGCTGCGGCGTAACGCTCGGTCGCTTCGCTCATGCCTGCTCACCCACCTTTGCCAAAAATTCTTCCGCCAAGGCGCGGTCAGAGTCGGTGTCCAGCCGCTTGCCGGCTACCTCGCTGGCAGCCAAGACGGCCAGATGGGCCACCTCGCCCCGGGCAGAACGCAGCATCTCGCTGCGCTCCGCCGCAATGCGGGCCTCGGCTTCCGCCGCAGTCTGCTTGGCATCGGCTTCCGCCTGCGCCATACGCTGGGCGTAGGCTTCGTCGGCACGGCGCTTGGCATCCGCCACCAGATCGGCGGCCTCCTGCCGGGCACCGGCCAGCTTGGATTCATATTCTTCCTTGGTCTTTTTGGCTTCAGCGTTCTGCTGCTCGGCCTCCGAGACTTGGGTGCGGATCAATTCTTCCCGCTGTTCCAGCACGGCATTGATGCGCCCAAACAGGAATTTGCGGAAAAAGAAGTACAAAATCAACAGGTTGACGATGGTAAAAAAGATCGTCCACGGCTGGAATTCCAGCATTGGGGCACACCTCCTTTTTAACCTACGAAGATGATGATCAGCGCGGTGATGAAGCCGAAGATGGCCGTACCTTCTGCCATGGCACAGCCCAGCAGCAGGGTGCTGTTGATCTTGCCGGAAGCTTCGGGCTGACGGGCGATGGCATCACTGGCATGACCGGTGGCGATGCCGATGCCGATGCCGGCGCCAAAACCGGTGAGAACTGCGAGACCTGCGGCGATGATTCCGATAGACATAGTAGTTTCCTCCTGATAGTGAGTTCAATGGGCGCGGCGGCGCCGCGCGGGTGGGACGGGGCTTACTCTTCTTCCTTAATGCCCTCGCCTGCGAACAGAGCGGTCAAAAATACAAAGACAATCGTCTGGATCAGGCCGTCGAACAGATCAAAGTAGATGCAGAAGACGGCGGGCACCACGGCGGGCACCAGATACTTGATGATCTCCATGATGATGAAAGCACCCAAAACGTTGCCGAACAGTCGCATGCACAGCGCCAGAGGACGAATGGCGATTTCCATCAGGTTGATGGGGACCAAAACGGGGATGGGCTCGGCGAACCGCTTCATACCGCCGCGCAGACCGTTATACCGGAACTGTGCGCCGTAGATCAGCACCAAACTCATGAGCGCCAGTGCGGCGGTCACGCTGACGTCCTTGGTGGGGGGCGTCAGGCCGAAAATGCTGATGATGTTGGCCAAACCGATGTAGAGCGCCACGCTGCCCAAGTAGGGGGCAAAGGGACGCCAGTGCGGACCGATGGTCTGCTTGACGAACCCGTTCAAAAACTCCACGGCGGACTCCAGCACCACCTGCACCTTACCGGGGTCGCGCACCTTCAAATTGCGCGTAGCCAGCAAGGTCACAATGATCCAGAACGCCATGATAATCCAGGTTACCAACACCGCCGAGCTGATGGGGATGCCCCCCAGCACCGGAATGGTAAAGGCGGTTTCGTTGGCCAAGGCATCGACCAAAGCTTCTTTAAAACCTTCCAAACATGCTCACCTCTTTTTCGCACCTATCTTACGCCGGAGCGGACACAATGGTAAGTCTTACGAAAATAAAAAAAACGAAACCGTACAAAGCCACGCATTTGTCTGCCCCAAAGCGGAGAAACTTTGTGCAAGATTGACGATTGTGTGTGAAGGTGGTATCATAACCGCAGAAACTGCCGGCATTTGGCGGCCAAGGGGGAAAGGACGGCGCGTTATGCAGAAGCGAAACACCGGTCATACCGTTTACCAGCAGATCCGCCGGGTGTCGGTGCTGGGCATTCTGGTGGCGATGGTGCTGGCCACCGGGGCCGGGCTGTGGCTGAATCTGGCTCAGGAACGCCGCATCCGGGACGATACCCTGACCGCCGCCGTACAGGCGGTATCCCACACGCTGACCATTGCCGACGAGGACGATGCACAGCGCATTGAAGAGTACGTGGACCGCACCGTTCACGGTTTGGATGGTATCGACCTGTTTGCCATCTACCACGCCGACGGTACCCCCGCCTATTTCTGCGATGTAACCTCCGGGCAGAGCAGCATTGAGATGCTGAGCCCGCTGGATGAAACCTTGCGCCAGCAACTGACCGCTGTGGACAATCCCCTGCTGGACGATTCGCAGGCCCCGCTGGGCGCCGACTACTGTGCTTATGCCGCCATCCACCGCCCCGACGGCACGGTGAAAGGCTATGTGATGGCCGGGCTTTACCTGCGGTCCATCCGCAATACCGGCCTGCACACGCTGGGGGTCTATCTGCTCATCGGCATTGCGGCGCTGAGCGTAGGGACCTTTTTAAGCCTGCGGCTGGCCCAGCGCATCAAGAGCGATCTGCTGGGCTATGAACCGGACGCCTTCCGAGATCTGTTTTTGCGCCGGATGGAACTGCTGGACGCGCTGGACGAAGGACTGCTGGCCATCGACCGGGAGGAGCACATCATCTATCTGAATCAGGCGGCGGCGGAGATGCTTTCCTTTGACAAAAACGCCGTAATTGGCAAGACGCTGTCGCAGGTTTATCCCCAGTCCACCATCCCCCGGGTGATGCGCACCGAGAAGCCGGAATACAACATCAGTCTGGAATCGCTGCATCATGTGCGCATTCTATCGGACCGGATGCCGGTACGCCGGAGCGGCCAGATCGTAGGGGCGGTGGCGATCTTCCGCAACCGTACCGAAGTCGCCAATCTAGCCCGGGAGCTCACCGGCGTGCAGCACATTGTGGAGGCCATGCGCGCCTACACCCACGAGTTCATGAACAAGCTCCATGTGATTTTGGGACTGCTGCAGTTGGGAGAGGCCCAGCGGGCCGAGGAATATGTCTTGCAGTTGACCCAGACCCGGGCCATGTCGGTGGAGCGGATCTCCCAGCGGATCGCCGAGCCGTCGGTGGCGGCGCTGCTCATCGGCAAAAGCTGCCGGGCGGCAGAACTGGGGGTACGGCTGACGCTGGACCCGGAAAGCCATCTGAGCGCCGACACCCACTATCTGCCCGCCTCGGGCCTAATCACCGTGCTGGGCAACCTGATCGAAAATGCCTTCGACGCCTTTGCCAACGCCCCCACCGACACGCTGCATGAAGTGGCGGTCTCGGTACGGGAGAGTGAGCGGGGGCTGATCCTCAGCGTGGACGACAACGCCTGCGGTATGCCGGCGGAAGTGCGGGAGCACATCTTTGAGCGGGGCAGCACGTCCAAAGGGGAAGGCCACGGCACCGGATTGTTCCTTGTGAAGAGCGTGGTGGACACCTACCACGGCGAGATCCGGGTGGAATCCACCCAAGGGGTGGGCAGTTCCTTCATCATCACATTCCGGCCGCCGGAGAATCCCACGGCCGAAGGAAAGGGGTAACAGGGATGTACCGTGTTGTCATTGTGGAAGACGACCCGATGATTACCGAACTCAACCGCCGGTATACCGAGCGGGATGGCCGCTTTGTGGTGGCCCAAACCTTCAACCAGCCCCGGCGTGCGCTGGACTGGCTGCGGCAAAACGCCGCCGATTTGGTGATTTTGGATTTTTATATGCCCCAGATGAACGGGCTGGAACTGCTGCGGGCCATCCGCGGCGCCGGGGTGGAGGCGGATGTCATTATGATCACCGCCGCCAACGACGCCGCCACCGTGGAAGCTCTGACCCGGCTGGGCGTGGTGGATTATCTGGTCAAGCCCTTCGCCTACGACCGGTTCTGCCGGGCGTTGGATGCCTTCTGCCAGCGGCGCAGCGCCATCCGGGGCGGCAGCTTGGACCAGAGCGCGCTGGACCACCTGATGCACGCCGCGCCCCCTGCCCCCACCACCTTGCCCAAGGGCATGCAGCCCCAAACGCAGGAGCGGGTGCTGGCCTGTATGCGGGCTGCCCCGGATCAGGCCTACACCTGCGAGGAGATTGCCGCGGCGTCGGGTCTGTCGGTGGTGACGGTACGGCGCTACATGGGGTATCTGGCCCAGCAGGGACAGGTCACCGGCGACATGAATTACGGCACCGGCGGTCGGCCTTGTTTGGTCTATCGGCTGGTCACCTGACAACAACAACCGCCGCCCTTTGGCTGGGGCGGCGGTTGACTTTTGTCTTTTCTGGTTTTATACTGACTCTTGTACGTTGTTTTTTTCGCCGGGGCTGGGACCTGCTGGGGCAGGGCCTGCCCCGCGTTGTGTTGTGGGAAAAGATGTTCTTTCATGTCTAGCGCCCAAGCTGCGGCGGTGCGTTCCTTTGGAAAATTCTCGGCATCGTCGCTCTCCTCCAGCGTGGTGGATCTGGCCGCCTTCTCGGCACTCTGCGGCCTGCTGTCCCCCACCTTGTCCGCCGGTCTTGCCATTGTGGCTGCCACGATTTTGGCCCGGATCTGTTCGTCGCTGTGCAACTACCTGTTGAACTATTTTTTGGTCTTTCACAGCCACGCCACCCATGGAAAATCCGCCAGCCTCTACACCGTCATCACGGTGCTGAAAACGCTGGCCAGCGCCTTGCTGGTCGCGGCTTTGGCCGGCTGGCTACCCGACAGTGTCCCCGAATTGGCCGCCAAGATCCCCGTGGATGTAGCGCTTTTCTTTGTGAACTACCGGCTGCAAAAAGCCTTTGTGTATTGAGCAAGAAGAATAACGCCCGGTGCATAGCACCGGGCGTTTGTTCCTTTTAGGGGATTTCCTCCGCCGGGATGTAGGCGGCATGGGCCAGCAGGGCGATCATCTCTTCTCGGGTCTCGTAGCCGGTCTCGGGTACCAGCGTCACATCGTAGTAGGCCATAGGTAGACCGTTTTGCTCCATCACCTGCTTGAGGGTGTGCAGCACCGTTTCTAGTTCCGGCAGTTTCACGGGGCGGCTCGCCTCCTTTCGGGTGGGATTTCAGGCGCCTTACAATGTATCAGTGGCGACAAGCCCCTGAATGTTACAAGGTTTGGCAAAAAAAGTTCCCGAACCTTTCGGTCCGGGAAACGGCGTGTTATAAAATCCAGTTGAGCACCAACAGCAGTACCAGCATACCCACGTTGCAGACGGTGAACCAAACCAGATAGCTGTTGCGCCGTTCGGGGCTGTTCTGGGCCACCATCTTGTAGGAGATGAGGCTGGCCATCGAGGCGATGAGGGTACCCAAGCCCCCCAGATTGCAGCCCACGATCAAATCCCGCCATTGGTCGGTAAAGCCGGAGAGCAGCAGCGCCGCGGGCACATTGCTGATGACCTGACTGGCCAGCACCGACACCAGAACCACGTGGCCTTCCAGCACCGAGGCCAGAAACTCCCGGAACCAGACCACGTCTCCCAGATTGCCGATGAACAGGAAAAAGGCGATAAAGGTCCCCAGCAGAGCGTAGTCCACCGAAGCCAAGACCTGACGGTCATAGAACAGCAGTACCGCCGCCACCACCGCTGCCACCGCCAAGGGGGGCAGCACGTCAAAGATCGCCAACAGGCAAAGACCGAACCCGGCGGCATATACCCCCAGCGTAGCCGGCCCGGCCAGCTTGCTTTGGACCGGGGCGGCCTGCACGGGCACCGAGTCGCACCGCAGAATCAGCAGCGCCAGACAGAGGGCGGACACCGCCGCGTAAGGCAGTACCAGCAGCACAAACTTCCCAAAAGACAGGCCGGATTTTGTGTAGAGATACAGATTTTGGGGGTTGCCCATGGGGGTGAGCATACTGCCCAAGTTGGCTGCCACCGTCTGCAGTACCACCAAGGGCACCACCAGCCAATCCTGCTCGGCCATATGCAGCACGATGAGGGCGAAGGGCACAAAGGTGATCAGCGACACATCGTTGGTAATGACCATGCTGCAAAAGAAGGGCAGGAACACCAACGCGAACAGCATTTTGCGGGTGGTATCGGTACGGCGCAGCAGGCAGTTGCCCAGCCAGACAAACAGCCCTGCTTTCTGGAAGCCTTTCATCACCGCCATCAAGCTGAACAGCATGGCCAGTGTGTTCCAGTCGATATACCCGGCGTAGGCCGCGCTGGGTGGATTGATGCACATGGACACCACCGCCAGCACCGCCGCGATACACAGCACCGTTTCTTTTTTAAAAAAGGCCACGCAGCGCTGGCCCCATCCGCTTTTCATCTTCCCATTCCCCATTTCCTCAATTTCCTACGGTATTATAGAAAACCCGCGGCTTGGTGTCAATTCTCATTTTACACAAAACAACCCGCCGGGCACAAAGGCCCGACGGGCGGGGAGGCAGAAACGCTTATTCAGCCGGAGGTACGTTGATCTCCATATCGCTCTGGGGATAGGTCACGCAGGGGTGGATTCCACCGAATTTGCGGTCCGCCAGACGGCGGCCATCCCGGCCTTCGGCCACGGTGTATTCCCCGGCCAGCCACTGGCTGTGGCAGTAACCGCAGCCGCCGGCACGGCACTTGTTGGGGGCGGGGATGCCGGCCCGCTCCATGGCGGCCAGCAGGGTCTCGTCCTCTCGGGCGGGGATGTTCCAAACCTTGTCCCGGATATGGACAGTCAGGCTAAAGGTGCGGGGATTTTCCACCGCACGGTTGCCGCAGCAGGCGGCGTCCCGGCGCACAGCCTTGCGGGGCAGGGCGAAAGGCTCCAGTTCCTTGCCCACAAATTCATACATAGCCGCCGGGCCACAGAGGAAGAACGTCACGTCAGGGATGGACAGATACCGGCTGAGCAGGGCGGCGGTCACAAACCCATGTTCGTAGCCTTCGCGGGTCTCATCGCTGAGCAGATAGACCACCTTGATGGCGCCCTCCGCAGCCAGCGCATCCAGCTCTGCCTTATACGCCAGATGGGCTTCGTCCCGGGCGCCGTAGAAGAGGATCATCTCATAGGATTCGTCCCCTTCCTTGCGGCTTTTTGCCATGGAGAGGAAGGGCGTGATGCCGCTGCCGCCCGCGATGCAGGCGATTTGGGGTTTATCCCGCAGCGTTTCGTAGTGGAACTCGCCGGCCGGTTCGGTCATGAGGAAGCGGTCCCCCACCTTGACTTCCCGGTTGAGATAGCCCGAGAAGAAACCGGCGTTCTCCACCCCCAGCGTCAGCTTGTTTTCCAGTGCTTCCCGGGGGCTGGAGGAGATGGAGTAGGGGCGGCTGACCACGCTGTCCGCCACGGTTCCCTGCAGCGATACATACTGTCCGGCCCGGAAGAAGGGGAAGGCGTCGGCATCGGTGCGGCGGAAGGTCAGTTCCGTCATGCCGTCGGTGAGGGGGCGCAGCGCGGTCACTTCCACCTGCATGCGGCCGGGATGCAGCGCTTTGGCCAGTTCATTGACCCGATACCGTTTGGGCAGCGGCGTGTCGGTGCCGGAGGCCAGTGCCTTGCGGCGGTTGGGCACCAGCTCCTTGAAGCGGAGCATGTCCATAAATCCAAAGATTTGTTTCTGGAATTTCATATCACTGCGCCTCCTTTTTGAGATCGCCCACAGTCTGACGGCCGGAAATATCCCCCGACACATAGGCACTGGAATACCCGCTGGAACGCATGGCATAACCGCCCGCAAAACGCAGGCCGGGGTGCAGGGCCGCGTCCTCTTTCATCATCATCAGGCGGGGCATCAGTGCGTCCCAGTCAGCGGCTTCGTAGCCGTAGATGACACCCTGCGGATGGCCGCAGTACCGGGCATAGGTGGTGAGGGACGCCACGGCGATTTCCTCGATGGCATCGCGGATTTTGCAGCCTGTCTCCCGCTCAAAGACCCGGATCATATCCTCGGCCACACGGTCCTTGGCCTTGAAGTAATCGGTTTCGGTTACGTTACCCCAGTCATCGGACATGAACATGGTGGTAAAGTACATCATGCAGGTGCCTTCCGGGGAGCATTCGGGGTAGGCATTGTTCAGGCAGACCGTGGCTTGCACATGGTTGGTTTCCACCTTGCGCATCATGTCATACTGCTTGACCGAGTCGGCGGTGTCATAGATAAAGTAGTTATGGCTCTGGATGCCCAGCTCCTGTGCCGACTTGTTAAGCCCCAAAAACAGGGTAAAGCCCCGGCCCGCAAAGGTACGGGCATTGGTAGCCCGAATCTGCGCTTCGGTGACGGACTTCTGGTCCAGCATTTTGCCGAACACCAGATGGGGCGAACAGTTGGCGATGACGTGCCGGGTTTCGATGACGGTGCCATCGGTGAGGCGTACCCCTCGGATCGCCCCGGACGCTTCGGTCAAGATCTGCTCTGCCTCCGAATGGTACCAGATCTCCCCGCCCAGTTCCCGGATGCGGCTGTCCATCGCCATGCTGATTTCGTGGGAGCGCATCTTAGGCATCCAAGCGTCCCGGGTGATGTAGCGGATGACCATGGACCCGTAGTGCAGGAAGCTCATACGGTCGCAGTCCACGCCCAGATAGCACCAGTAAGCGTTAAGGATGTCCTGTGCCGCCTTGGGCATTTTGAGGGCATCCAGCACCTGATTGACGGAATAGCTGCCCGCCTTGACGAAGTTGGGGAAGTTGGACTTCATATACCCGGAGTCGGTGTTGCCGTTCACCGAGTTGGAATAGGTCTGGGCGGCGCGCACTTCTTCGCACAGTTCAAAGAAGGCGATCATGGACGGCCGGGACCCGGGCACGTACTCCTCCATCTTATTGATGAAAGCCTGCACGCCGAAGGGCATGATGCAGTCGTATTTTTTATCGGTGGTAATCAGGTGGTAGGCTTCGGGGATGCGCACCCGGTCGATCTTATCCTCCACGCCCAGATCCCGGAACAGGGTGCGGATGTCACCGGGGGCGTCGGGGGAACCGAAGTCGTTGAGTTCGTGCAGGCTGGCTTCAAACTCAAAGCGGCCCCGCTTGAAACTGGTGGCAAAGCCGCCGGGCAGGTTGTGTTTTTCCAGCAGCAGGCAGGAATAGCCCCCCTGCAGTACCCGGATGGCCGCGGTCAGGCCGCCGTTGCCGGCGCCGATGACCACCACGTCATAGCGTTTTGCGTCTTGCTGTTGCATACAGACCTCCTTATACGATCACTGGATCAGATTGCGGGAACGCTCCAGCCAGTATTGAAGCTGGGTGTCATTGGTAATGCCTTTGTAGTGGCGCAAGATCATGCAGTAATAGTCGGTCAGTTCCTGCTCGATCTCTTCCCGGGTGAGTTCGCAGTAACAGGTGGCCAGCATGACCCCCAACCCGTAACAGCGAAACTGCATCTGCCGGTGCATGGCCCGGGCCGTCTGGGCGGGCATCTCCAAATTCTGGGCCAGCAGGCGGACGGTTTCCTCACAGTTGATATCGTCCAGCAGCGTTTCGCCGGGGTCCCGGCGGCGCAGATAAACGAACCGGAAGAGTTCTTTTTCCTGCCGGGCAAAATTCAAAAAATGCCGTCCAAATTCCTTATAATTGCTGCACCGGAACTGCAGGTAGCGCTGCCGCACATAGAGCAGCAGTTCCGCCCGCAGTTGTTCGATGTTGGCAAACTCGTAATAGAGCGGCTGGGTAGAACAGCCCAGCCGGGCGGCAATGCTGCGCACCGTCAGCGCCTGCTCCCCTTTTTCCCGGATGACCTCCGCTGCCGCCTGCAGGATATCCTGCTTTTCCACCTGTTTGCTTCTTGGCATAGCCTCTCCTTTTTGTAACAGATGTTATTTTATAGTTTCATTGTACCACGTCTTGTTAAAAAAGCAGCAAAAATTTCGTTCATCGGGAAAATTTTCGGCCAATTTTACAAATAAAAAGGTCCCGGCACAGATGGCCGGGACTTCATCAAGATCGTTTAGGGCGTTTGGGTGCGGTAAGGGCATAGCTTTCGGCAACAAGCTGGAACACCTGCTCCCGGGTCATACTGTCGTTCAGAAGGATCCCGATCCAGTGGCGCTTGTTCATATGATAGGCAGGCACCACCGCCGGGTAGGTGCTTTTCCAGAAATCCCCCCAGCCCGGTTCCGCCTTGACGTTCATCCAAAGGCAGCCCTGATGTTCAAAAATCATGGCGAAGGATTTTTGGTTGCTTTTGTGGCGCATAACCGTCCAGTTGGGGTCATGGAAGGGGTAATCCTCCCATGCATCGGGCAGTTCCAGACAGAGGGCAATCGCTTCACGGCGGTCCATAGGCCAGCCTCCTCTCACAAGTCCAGCGCTTCGCCGCTGTGCAGGGGGCGCAGTTGGTCCCCCAGCATCTGCTGCAGCCGTTCCTGCGCCGGTTTCCCGGTACAATGCCCGGTGTAGAACTGGGTGTGGTATTGCCGCAGGGCGCGGCCGGTCTCCTCGATGACCTGCCATTCCGCCTCGGTGTAGGGGTCGGCCTGCTTCATATGGAAGCCGCTGATCACCACGTCGGGGTCAGCGCCGAAGAGCTGCCGGTACCGGTCCAGAATGTTGAGGATGCCGTTGTGGGCACAGCCGGACAGCAGGATGTGCCGCCCCTCTTGGGAAACGACCAAGCACTGCTCGTGGGAGAAGTCGTCCTGTACCCGGGTCCCGTCCGGCAGGGCCACCTGCAGCGCCCGGTTGCTCTGGGGCCAGAACCGCCGCCCCGTGATGCCGGTAAAGACAAACAGTTCCTCGTCCAACCGGCAGTCCCCGTCCAGCAGGCGGAGGTTGGGCAACTGCAAGATCCGCTTATCGATGCCGATGTATCGCTCGCCGTGGTAAAAGTCCCGCCCGGCCCCCCGCTGCATGTAGAGGGCGGCGGTGGGGGCCAGTTCCACCAGACGAAGCAGCCCGCCGGCATGGTCGTAATGGCCGTGGCTGAGTACCACAGTATCCACCCGGCCCAGATCCAGCCCCAACTGGGCGGCATTGTCGGCAAAGGCATCGGTGGCGCCGGTATCCAACAGCAGGGTATGCTGTTGGGTTTCAAGGTAGAGGCACAGGCCGTGTTCGTGGACACAACCCGGTGCCCCGGGGGTATTTTCCATCAGGGTGATGATCCGCATGGCAGGGGGCCTCCTTACGCTAGGCTTTGGTTGTAGTATAGCACAAACGGAACCAATACAAAAGGGCGGCGCAGCCCCTGCTGCACCGCCCCAAAGGGATATTGGGTTGGATTACTCCGCCACAGTCACCGAAGTGATGTGGGGGTTGGCACCCTCGTACCAGTAGAGGAAGCCCTCCGCGTTGATGGTCTGGCCCACCTGCAGGTTCTTCACCGCGGCGTACACGTCGGTGGTGTTGTCGCACAGGTAGCTCTCCACCGTGAAGGTGTAGGTCTGGCCGTTGTAAGAAACGTTGAAGTACAGGTCATCGCCGTCCTCACCGGAGCCATCGTAGTTGTACAGGAAAGCAGCCTCGTTGCCGTTGGCATCGGTGCTGGGTTCCACCGTCAGGCCCTGGAAGCTGACCTTCTCGTTCTGGTGGTCGGCCAGCTCCTCGGTGCCCAGCAGCTCGGTGACATCCAGCGGCTCGGCCACGAAGGTATCGGCGCCGTCCACAAATTCAAAGGTGCCGTCCATGATCTCCACTTCACCGCTCCACTCGCTCTTGTAGCCGGTGACGCGGATGCAGGTGCCTTCGGTCAGCTTTTCGTAATCTTCCTCGGAACAGGCCATATCATAGGTGAAGTAGGCGCCGTCCTGATCCTGCAGGTAGACCGTGGCCGTAGCCTGATCGGCGTACCAAGACTGCTTGGCCTGCACATAGGCCTCGATGGTGACCTCGGTATCCAGATCGGCAGCCATGTACTCCTCATAGCTCAGCACGGTACCGGCGGCAGCCTCCGAAGTGGCAGCCTCGGACTCGGCAGCGGGGGTAGCCTCCGGCTCGGTGGAAGCAGCTTCGCTGGAAGACGAAGTGCTGCCCGCGCAGGCAGCCAGCGAGCAGGCCATGCCCAGTGCCATCAGCACAGACAAAATCTTTTTCATGGTTCTTATCCTCCTTGATGGGCCGCATTCCGTTGCGGCCTTCCCGTTTATTATACCGCGCCTGCGGGGAAAATCAACCTTTTTTGCCCGGTTGCCGGCGGCGTTTGGCCACGGCCTGCCAAACCAGATAGGCCAAAATCAGCACCCAAGCGGCGGCAATGCCCCCCAGCAGTGCCACCGCCGTACCGGGCAGCGGACCTAAATCGGCCTTGCCCCCCGACGGGGAGACCGCATCCAGATGGTAGAGGGATTGGGTGTCGGCATATAGCGATTGGATATAGGCATCGTCCACCGTCTGACTGCGCCGCACCGACTTGGTCACATCCTCGATGAGCTGGCCCGCCGCATCCCGCAGGGAGGCCGAGCCGCTGAACACCGCCGTGACGAAGGTATCGTCCAGATGGTCCAGCAGCAGTTGCACGGCGTCCAGCTTGACCTGATAGTGGGTGTCCTTGTCTTCCCCGGCGCGGCTCAGATAGTCCTGATAGTCGGGGTTCTGCTGGGCTTTGGTGGTCACCGGCACATAGCCTTCTGTTTCGGAGTAGGCAATCTGCACCTCGTCGGTGAGCAGGTACTGGGCAAACAGCCAGGAGGCCAGCACCTCCTGCGGGTCTTCCTTATTGAAGATACAGACCGACGGTCCCTGCGAGATCATCTGGGGGTGGTCCGGGTCGAACTGGGGGATCATCCGCACCTCGGTGTCAAAGGACACCACTTCGTCGGCGGCAATGTCCATCAGCGGCGCGTCGCTGCCCATCCAAGTGGAACCGGCGGTGGAATCCACCGCAAAGACGCACTGTCCGGCGTTGAGGAAGTTGGCGGGATAACCGGAAATCTTAAAGGTGGAGAACGCCCCGTTGGCCGTGTGGGCGGCAATGCCTTCCAGCAGTTCGGTCGTCGTGTCGTTGAAGAGCTGGATGTCGCCGGTCTGGGTGGAATAGCCTGCCCCCTTCTGGCGCAGCATCTGGATCATCATGTTGTCGGTGGACTTGTACAGGAAGGGAATCAGCACCTTCTGCCCGTTGAGGCTGTAAACACCGTCCGCCCCCTTGGTGGCGGCTGCCGCCTCAGAGACTTCCCAGACAAAATCCCAGGTCAGCACGTCGGGGACTTCATACCCCAGCGCCTCCACAAAGTCCTTGTTGATGTAGCAAGCCTCGGTGGAGCGCATATAGGGGATGGCGTAGTAGGCCCCGCCCAAGCGGCATTCCTCCAAAAACTGGGGGACGATCTCCTCCTCGGTGGGGCCGTCGAACCGCAGTTCGCTGCCCCCCAAGCCGTACCGTTCATCGTCAAACAGGTCGTCCAGCGGGACCACCACGTTGTCACCGGTGAGATAGGTGGCAATGTGGTCGGGATAGGTGATGCAGACGTTGGGGGTGGTGCCGGGGGAGATGTTGGTGATGACGGCGTTGTAGA
>NZ_CALADU010000101.1 GCF_937890665.1 uncultured Subdoligranulum sp. | reverse complement strand
ATCCGTTGGCCGTCTACTGCTATATGCTCGACCAAGCAGACCGCCACCCCGGCGCAGAGCACGGCACGGCCAAGTGGGGCAGCACCCACACACTTAACCTAAAATATCGGAACACAAATCAACCGGCAGAAAACTACATCTTGACCGAGAATGTACGCTTCAGCACCGACAGCCACGCGCATAAACATAATCTCAACATTATCGTAATCGGCGGATCCGGCAGCGGCAAGACACGCTTTTATGTGAAGCCCAACGCGCTGCAACTAATTGGCTCTTATCTTTTTCTGGACCCCAAAGGGGAGTTGACACGCACCCTCGGCAGAATCATGGAAATGAAAGGTATCAGCGTGACAGTGCTTGACCTTGTGCATTTTCAAGGCCATTACAATCCGATGGCCTATCTCGAAACCGATGAGGACGCCATCAAGCTGGCGTTCGCCATTGTCAACAACACCAAACCCAAGGATGCCCCCAGCGGCGGTGATAAGTTTTGGGATGATTCTTCTGTGCTGCTGATCTCCGCACTGATTCTCTATCTCATGTACGAAGCCCCTGCCAGTGAGCAGAATTTTTCCACATTGATGTATATGATTCTGAATTGCCAAGTCAGCGAAAATGAAATGGTCGAGAACCCCTTGATGATGCTGTTCGGAGAATTGGAGCGCCGCGACCCGCAGCACCCGGCTGTTTTGCAATTCAAGTCGTTCATGTTGGGTGCGAAAAAGACGCTGCAATCCATTCTTATCTCGGCTGCGGCCAATCTCTATATGTTCAACAGCCGTAAGTTTGCGGAAATGACTTCGCGCGATGAAATGTTCCTGCCGCGTATGGGGCTGGAGCAGCGGGCATTATTTATTGTTTTGCCCGACAATGATACAACTTTTAATTTCATTGCAACGATGCTCTACACGCAGCTTTTTGACCAGCTTTTTCGTTTGGCAGATTCCACGCCGGAATACAACGGTGCGCTGCCGGTTCATGTGCGGCTGATGATGGATGAATTTGCAAATGTTGCACTACCGAAGAATTTCAAGAATATTCTTGCTGTTTGCAGAAGTAGAAATATCAGCTGCGACATTATTTTGCAGAACATTGCCCAGCTAAAAAGCCTGTTCAAAGACGATTGGGAAGGCATAATCGGAAACTGTGACACCCTGCTTTACCTCGGCGGCAACGAGTACGGTACCTACGAATATCTTTCCAAAATTCTCGGCAAGGAAACCGAACGCACCAAAAGCCAAAGCATTGGCAAAGGCAGCCGGGGCAGCAGCAGCGACAGCCTGCAAACGGCGGGCCGTGAACTGTGTATGCCCGATGAAATCCGCCGTATGCGTGACGATGAGTGCCTGCTGCTGATGCGCAGCGAGGACCCGGTCATCGACAAAAAGTATAATCTGCTTCATCACCCGAATGTAAAATATACATCCGATGCAGGAGGTGAGCCTTATGTAATGCCGCCCGACTATATGGGCGACGCCGTCACTATCACGATGGGTGCTGTTGCTGCCGCGACAGCACCCGAAATCACCGAAGAAATGTACGAACAACTCGACTACTTAGAAAAACACCCGGAGGAAAATTATTATGAAAATGAAGAAAACTTCTCTCAATACGACCAAGGTGACTGACCGCAAAATCAAGCGCCTTTATCTTGTGGCGGCGACGGTGGTTGCCGCTGCTTTTGTTATGGCCATGCCTGCCTTTGCAGATGATCCGCTGACGACCATCAACAATCTGAGCGACTTTGTGTTCAGCGCCATCAAAGCCATCGGCGCGATCCTGCTGGGCTTCGGCATCGTGCAAATCGGCCTTGCCCTCAAAGGCCACGATGCCAGCCAGCGGGCGCAAGGCTTTATGACGTTCTTCGGTGGCGTGGTTATCTACTTTGCAAAGGATATTTTGGATATGATTCTGTAATAGAAAAAGCCGCCAGCGCACTGACGGCTAACAGTTAGGAACTGATGGGTTCAACGGTAAGTTTCAACCCCAAGGGCTGCATGATTTTCAGCAGCGTGTCAAGGTTGGGAGTGGTTTTGTAAGATTCAATCCGCGCCACGGAGGACTGCGGAATACCACACATAGCGGCGAGATCGCGCTGGCTGATGCCCATTGCGTTGCGTTGTTCAACCATTGCGCCGACAATCTCGGCAATTTCCTCAACCTGCTCCATGTCGCCACGAGCCTGTGCATCGACGCTCTTTACATGAGCCTTGTAATCATTCCATGTTCTCATAAGTCAGCAGTCTCCTTTCTGCGCAAGTAATCATCACGTTCGACTTTTGCTTTCTCAATTTCACGTTTTGGTGTCTTTTGGGACTTTTTGCGAAATTGATGCAGCAGTACGAAAGTGTTTTCTTGAAAGTAAAAGTAGAATACTCGATTGTTGCCCGGACGAAGCTCCCAAATATCTTCTTCAAGATGTTTGGTAATATTATCCGGCAGACGAGTACCTTTGCTTTGCAGCAATTCAATGTACAAGCTGATTTGCTTATATTGTATGCGGGCGTCTTTATTG
>NZ_CALADU010000100.1 GCF_937890665.1 uncultured Subdoligranulum sp. | reverse complement strand
CGCGGGGATAAGATCACCTGTGGGGACGTGACGGCCACCGTGCTGGACGTACACGACAACCGGGGCCGCCCCGCCCCGCACTGGTACATCGAGGCGAACTGAAATGACGATTCACTTTGACGCGCGGCTGGAGCTGGACGACCTGCAGGCGGCGTTGGAAAAACGCGGCCTGACCCCCGGCGGGAAGGTGCAGAAGGTCGTGGACGAGGCGGTGCTGCGCTACTGCGACCCAAAGGTGCCCATGGACACCGGCAAGCTGAAAGAAAGCGGGCCGATGGCGTCCGCCGTGGGTGACGGGCTGCTGGTGTATGCCACGCCCTACGCCCGCTATCTTTACTACGGCGAGATTTATGGCCCCAACTTTCCCATCTTTGAAAGCGGGGAGCTGGCCGGATTCCGTTCACCCAAAGGCCAGAAAAAGCACCCCACGGGCCGCCCGCTGACCTACAGCGGTGCGCCAGAACGGGGCGCCTACTGGTTCACCCGCGCCATGGCCGAACACCGGGAAGATGTGGTGCGGGAAGCGGCAGCCGCCGCAGGAGGGAAAGCGAAAGTATGAATGTTCTGGATGCCACACGCAAATGGCTGCGGGAGGAATGCCCGCTGATCGACAGACATGACCGATTCAATGCCAACTATCTGGGCGCAGAAGGTACCGAGTACGCCCTGCGCAGTGCCGGGGAAAAGCACCGGGAAGATATTCTGGGATTTGATATCGCGGAATACGACCTGACCTTTGTGGCGCAGCTTCCCTTCGGCGCTGCCCTGGCCCCCAACCTGAGCGCGGCAGACTTTTTCGCTAACCTGTCCGCCTGGGTGCGCGGCCAGGAGCGGGCGCACAATTACCCTGCCATAAGCGGGTATACGGTCACGCAAATACAGGCATCCAATGCGGGGATCGTCACCCAGGCAGACGCCAACGCTGCCCGCTATCAACTGCAAATCAAACTGTACCTTGAGGAGGTATGACAAAATGGCAAGTTCTTCTACCACGATCAACCTGGCATCCGGCCAAAAGGCCGACCGAAAGTTGCTGATGACTTTTGCCAATGTCGGTACGGCCGGCGGCCCTGACTACGAATGGGAAATCATGGGCCGCGGCGTGGAGGATTCCAGCATCGAATACAATCACGACACCAACCAGACCACCGACATTCTGGGGATGTCCGACACGGATGTTTCCCCTGCCAAACCGGCGCAGGAGCTGGACCCCAACACCATCCGGGGCGGCAACAAGCTGAGCGAAAAGCTGCTGGACATCGAGCGGCGCAAGGCCCTGAGCGAACTGGGCACCTTTGATGTGCTGGTGGTCCACTGTTACCTGGGCACGGCCACCACCGGGCCTTTCACCGCCGAAGTGCACAAAAACAGCACCATCGTCCCCACCAGTCTGGGCGGTTCCAGCTATGTGGGCATGCCGCTGACGGTGTACCTGTCCAACGATATGGATCTGGGCACGGTGACGATCGCAGAAGGCGTTCCCACCTTTACAAAGGATGGAACTGAATAAGGAGGCGTTCCCATGGCAGTGGCGGCTGATTGAAATAGTTTTTGAAAAGGGCTTGACTTTTGTACGGGCATATGTTAGCGTATATGTACGGGCAAAAGTGAGGTGATGACATGAGCCCCAGAACCGGACGCCCAACTCAAAACAAGAAGACTGAACGCCTTGAAATTCGTTTGACACCAGAAGAAGCCCAGCGGTTAGAAAAGTGTGCGCAAAAAATGCAGGCAAGCAAAACCGAAGTCATAAACGAGGGTGTTAAACTTCTTGAAAAAAAGTTGGAACAATAAAAATAGCGAACTGGCCACCCTGAGAAAGTTACCAATTCGCTATCCAACACCAGAAGTCGCCCTCTGGTAAATCTATTATACCATGGTGGGGGACTTCTTACAAGCAATGAGGAGACCTGAATCTGATATATTTTAGAAAAGGGGTTGACTTTTTGAGGTTCAAAAATTATAATGCAGTTATCGGAGTTCAAAAAGTGAGGTGAATATAATGTCTCCGAGAACTGGTAGACCAAAGTCCGAAAGTCCCAAGCAGCACCAAATTAGTACACGCATGGATGATAAAGAACTTGCACGTTTGGATGAATATTGTAAAAGGGAAAACAAACAGCGTGCGAATACGGTGCGTGAGGCGGTTTTGGAATTTTTGGAAAGGCACGAAAAGAAATAAGGCCCCGCCCACCGACTACCAATCACCGGGCGAAGCCTTATTAAACCGACAGGAGTTACCCTATCTGAAATTTATTATATCAGATTCGGCGGCTCCTTACAAGAGATAAGGAGTTTTTACCATGAACCAAATTCTTTGTACCCCTCGGGAAGCCGTCAAATACCGCCAGCACCGTTCCCCTGCTGAACTGGAATGGGCCGCGCATATCGCCGACCTGTATTCTGCCCACCCTATCAAACGGGATGCCGTCAACTTCTACACCTTTGTGGCCGATGTATTCGCCGCGGGCCGTATCAGCGGTGTGCGCGAAGAGCGCGCCCGCAGAAAGGGGGCCGCAAAATGAAGTATCCCATCGATTCAGATACTTACATTCGGGCTTATGAAGCCAGCACTGGTGCCCATGCTGACGATGTGACCAAACGCATAATGCGTCTCATCGTTGATGTAAAAAACGAAGCATACAAAGAAGGATTCTCTGCTGGAAAGGAGGCCGCCAGCCATGAATGAATTGCAAATTTTCAACAATGCCGAGTTTGGGGGAATCCGCGGACTGGAGATCAACGACGAGCCTTGGTTCGTCGGCAAGGACGTGGCCGGGGCGCTGGGGTACGCTGATACAGATCAAGCCTTGCGCCGCCATGTCGATGATGAGGACAAGCTGACCCGTAATTTTGACGGGTCAGGTCAAGCCAGAGGCATGACCATCATCAACGAAAGCGGCCTGTACAGTCTGGTGTTGTCCAGCAAGCTGCCGACCGCGCGGAAGTTCAAGCGATGGATCACTTCAGAGGTCATCCCCAGCATCCGCAAACATGGCGGATACCTCAACGGGCAAAACGAACTGTCGCCCGAAGAACTGATGGCCAAAGCCTTGATGGTAGCACAGCAGACATTGGCAGACCGTGAAAAACGTATTGCCGAGTTGACTGTCACGAACCAAATCATGGCGCCAAAAGCAGACTACTTCGACGAGTTGGTAGACCGCAACCTTCTGACCAATTTTCGTGAGACCGCAAAACAGCTGGGCGTCAAAGAGAAAGTATTCATTCAATTTCTTTTGGATAAGAAATACATCTACCGTGACAAACGCGGTAAGTTGATGCCCTACGCCGAGAAAAATAGCGGCCTGTTTGAAATCAAAGAACAGGTCAACGAGAAAACCGGCTGGGCCGGAACACAAACTTTGATTACTCCCAAGGGCCGCGAAACATTCCGTTTGCTGTACCTTAAAGTAGCTTAAATTTTATATCCGTAACCCTCGTTCTGAAATATGAACGGGGGTTTTCTATACCCTTTTTCAGCGGCCTCTCCCCCCTACGGGAGCATGGATAGAAATAAGTGAGGTAAATTATTATGCCTGAACAGATCGTCCTTGACCTTGGCGTCAAGACCTATGAGATCAAAGACCCGGACGGCACCGTGACCGGGACCGTCCGCTTCAACCCCGCCGACCCCGGCTTTGCGGGCCGCTGGCAGCAGGCCGAAACCAAGATCGAAAGCTACCGGCAGCGGATCAATGAAATGCAGGCTTCCGGCGTGCCGGAAATCGACCAGTGGCCGGTACTGATGGAAGCCAGCGACGCCATCAAGCAGGCGTTCGACTACGCTTTCGGCGCGCCGGTCAGCCAGGCGTTTTTTGGTGGATACTCTGCCTTTGCCCTGACGACCAACGGCCACACGGTGCTGGAGAACGTGCTGGAAGGGGTAGCCCCCGTGATCGAAAAGGCGCTCAAGTCCGCCGCCAAAAAGGCGCAGCAGCGCATGGCGGGCCACACCGCGCCCTACCAGGGCACCACGAAAGGGCTGACCCCCGGCCAGACGGCAGTGCCCTCCGCCCAGCCGTGACAGGCTGGGAACTGCCCACCGAGCTGGAGGTGGGCGGGCAGCAGTTCGCGGTGCGCAGTGACTTCCGTGCCGTGCTGGACGCGCTGGCGGCGCTGAACGACAGCGCCCTGCCGGAGCAGGCCCGCTGCCTGGCCTTTTTGCAGATATTTTACCCGGACTGGCAGCACCTGCCTGACGCCAACGAGGCGCTGCGGCAGGCCATGGTCTTTATCAACCTGGGGCAGCCGGTGCCGGAGCACCAGCCCCACCGCCCCGAACTGGTGCACTGGGACACCGACGTGCAGCTGATCGCCCCGGCCGTGGACAAGGTGCTGGGTTACAGCTGCCGCCGGTGTGAATACCTGCACTGGTGGGACTTCATCGGCGCGTTCCAGAACATTGGCGAAGGGATTTTTGCCCAGGTCGTCAACATCCGTAACAAGCGGGCAAAGGGGAAAAAGCTGGACAAGGCCGAAGCGGCCTTTGCCCGGGAGAACGCCGACCTGATCGGCAGCACAGCCGGCCGGATGACGGCGGAAGAAGAGGAATTTTTCAGGCGGTTGGGGGTGACGTAAATGCCGCAGGCGGACGGGTCGATCATCATCGACACCCGCATCAACAACAAAGGCGCGGAAGCAGACCTGAAGGCCCTGCAGGCCAAGGCCAAGAGCACCGCCCAGCAGATCAGCGCGCTGGACAAGGAGATTGCAAAAACCAGCCAAAAACACCTGACGCTGTATAAGGACTTAAAAAGCACCGAACAGCAAGCAAAATCCACCGAGAAGCAGTTGGAATCCATCAACGCGCAGCTGTGGGAAATGACCAAGAAAAAAGCGGATGCGTTGATGCACTCCACACCTGGAATGTCAGCCGACACTGCTATGGCGCAGGCCGCCGGTTGGGTGGAGCGCAACTTTCCGGCTGAGACTTCGCAGGCCGCAGCGCTGCAGGCACAACTGGACAAGTTGACCCCTGCGCTGGAAAACATGAATCGGAAATATGAGGAGCAGCAGCGCCTTGCGACTTCTCTTGGCATCCAAAGGCAGCGTTTGTCAGAGCAGCTGAAAAAAGAAAGTGATGCGGTAGAAAAGCAGTCTGAATTGCTGGACAGCCTGATTGTAAAAGAGCGGGAGAAAAACGCGCTCCAAAAAAGCATGGATGCATT
The DNA here is from genome assembly GCF_937890665.1 of uncultured Subdoligranulum sp. Next base: position 3,691 of record NZ_CALADU010000100.1, on the reverse strand, counting down.
CAAATCCGGCGACGATGCCATGCAGGCCTACTTTGCCAAACAGGAAGCCGCCGTTATGCAGGCCGCTTCCAAGGCGCAGGCACGGCAAAACAAGATGCTGGGGGTGGAAACCGACCCGGTAAAACATGCCGAGGCTGTGGTACAGGCGACGCAGAAAGAAATCGCTGCACAGGACCGGGCGGCCAAAGCCGCCGAGGAACGGGCAGCCCGTGAAGAAGTGGCAGCCAAACGCCGTGCTTTAGCCAATGGGACCACCCCTGCAAATGTTGGGCAAAATCCAGCCGGACGAATAAATACGGCCAGCAAAGCCATGTCCCGGTTCGGAAGCCGGATGCGTGAGATTGTGTCCGGGGCTTTGCTGTTCAATATTATTTCCTCCGGGCTGAGTGCGCTGGTCGGCTGGATCGGCAGCGCATTGCAGTCTACCAGTGCTTTCGGGCAGGCCCTGCGCAACCTGCAGGGGGCCGCCAGCGTGGCAGCCGCCCCACTGATCGACGCACTGGGCAACGCTTTGGCTTACATCATCAATCTGCTGGCCACCGCCCTGAGCTACCTGGCCCGCTTTATTTCCATGCTGACCGGCAAGAGCCTGTCGGCTATGAAAACGAGCGCCAAGGCAATGAACAGCTATGGCAGTGCAGCAGGTAACGCCGCCAAGGAAACGGAAAAGGCTACACATAGCCTGGCAGGCATTGACGAGATCACACGCTTGGATGCCCCGCAGGAGGAGACTTCCGGCGGGGGCGGTTCTGCCGGTCCAAACTATGACTTTGTGGACCAGACAGGGGCAGGATTCAGCAGCCTGTTGGGCATGGTCAAATCCTTTTGGGATGCTTTCAAAGCGGCGCTCTCCCCCAGTATCGCGGCATGGAGCGCGGCATGGGAACAGATCAAGGCCACGGCTTTGGCCGTGTGGCCACAGATTCAGGCGGCCGCCAGCGGCCTGTGGACCAACGCACTGCAACCGTTGCTGGGGTATCTGGTTGGCACCTGGGCACCGGGGATCATCAACGCCTTTTCCCAGGCATTTGCGCCCATCGTGGGCGGCGTGATCTCCACTGCCATTCAGGTGTTTGCCGATTTCTTTGTATGGGCCTGTGGCATCGTTACAGATGCCATCAACAAGTTACTGCGTCCTGCATTGGACACGGTACTGTTGATTTGGCAGGGCATGATGGACGGTATAGCTAAGGCATGGAATGAATACGGACAGCCTTTGATGGATGGCGTGATTGCTGCATTCCGAAACGTGGAAGCCATTTTTAGCACGATATACTATACCATCATCGAACCCATCGTTGCGAACCTGATCGCGCTGGTGCAAAAGCTGTGGAACGAGCACCTGAAAAAGCTGTGGGATGATGTGGTAGCTATGTTTGCAGCAATGGGGACGGCTGCGCTGGATCTCTGGAATAATGTTCTGGCCCCGGTCATCAACTGGCTGGTCGCCACCTTCGGTCCCATATTCACGGATGTATTCAACTCCGTCGCCGGAGTAGTCGAAAACGTAATCGGGTTCATTTCCGATATGATCGACGCAGCCATTCTGACTTTTAAGGGTTTTCTGGATTTCCTGTCCGCGGTATTCCGTGGGGATTGGGACGCGGCGTGGGATGCAATCTCCAGCACCGTGACGGTCGTTTGGGAGCGGATCACCGGCACCATTAAAAACGCGATTAACGGCATCATTGGATTCATCAACGGGATGATCCAGGCCATTGTGAACGCGCTGAACCGTGTCGGCAGTATGCTGAACACCCTGTCCTTTACGGTGCCCGACTGGGTGCCGGGTATCGGCGGCAGCACGCTGGGCTTCAATTTCGGCACCATCACCGCCCCGCAGATCCCGTATTTGGCCCAGGGCGCGGTCATCCCGCCCAACCGGGAGTTTATGGCCGTGTTGGGCGACCAGAGCCACGGCACCAACGTGGAAGCGCCGCTGGCGACCATCCAGCAGGCGGTGGCTGCTGTCATGCAGGACTACCAGGACGGCAACCTGGCCGCACTGGAACAGGTCATCGCCGTGCTGCGGCAGATCCTGGAAGCCGTGTACGGCATCCACATCGGGGACGCCGTGATCGGCCAGGCGGTGGCCCGGTACAACAGCAAGCAATCAATCATCACAGGGAGGGCATAATGGCCAGAGCGAAAACGGACTGCTACCAGATCGACGGCCAGCCCATGCTGGCCCCGGACACCGACGCCAGTTTTTCCTTTTCCGACCTGGACGCCAGCGACAGCGGCCGTACCGAGGATGGCGTGATGCACCGCATCATGGTGCGTCAGGGCGTGGGGACCTGGGGGTTTGAATACGCCCACTTGACCGACGCCGAACTGGCCTACATGGAAAGCCTGTTTGCGGGCAAGGCGGAGTTCACCTTCACGCACCCGAAGTTCGGGGACAGCGACGCCACCGAGACCTGCACCGCCTATCGCTCCCAGTTCAGCGCCGCCTGGAAGAGCAAGATCACCGGCGAGTGGCGCAACTACAAATTCAACATCATTCAGTGTTAAGGGGGTGAGCCGATGTTCCTGCATAAGATCACGCTGCCGGACGGCACCGCGCTGGACAGCAGCGTCATCCGCAGCGTGCAGCTCACCGAGCAGGTCAACGACGAAACCGACCTCTGCCCGGGGGCCGCCTGCGCGGCCTGCGCCGAGATCGAACTGTGGGCCCCGCAGAACGGCCTGACCAGCACCCAGGGCACCGAGATCACGCTGGTGCGCATAGACGCAGAGAGCCGCGCGCAGGCGTCTGTGGGCGTGTTTCTGGCCGAGAAGCCGGTGAAGGCCAGCGCCAACGTCCTCAAGGTGACGGCCTACGACCGTATGACGCTGCTGGACAAGGACCTTTCGCCCTGGCTGCGGGAGCAGCAGGGGGCCTTCCCCATGACGGTCAAGGCGCTGGTGCAGGCCGTCTGCGCGGAGTGCGGCGTGGAGATCGTGCCGGGCAACCTGGAAGCACAGGTCAACACCGGCTACAGCGTACCGGCGTTTTATACGGACGACCTGACCGGCTGCCAGATCATCCAGTGGGCCGCGCAGGCCATGTGCCGCTTTGCGCGGATGACCCCGTCGGGGCAGCTGGAATTTGCCTGGTATGTTGGGCACGCCCGGTCCGGCATCGGGCCGAGTGAGGGGGAGGAATGGACGGCGCTGGACCTGTCCGGCCAGCTGCTGGCGACGGCGGACGGCGAGATCTGGACCTTTGCGCAGCCACAGGTGGGTTACTACTCCGGCACGCTGTCCTATGAGGATTACACCACCGCCCCCATCGACAAGGTGCAGATCCGGCAGAGCGACGACGATGTGGGTGTGATCTATCCGACCGACGAGACCGCCACAAACGCCTTGGGGCTGCAGGGCAATCTGCTGCTGGCGACCCAGACCGCCGATGCGCTGCGCCCGGTGGCACAGGCCATCTTTGAGCAGATGCAGGGCGTGACCTACACGCCGCTGCAGGTGGCTATCCCGCTGGATGCCGATTCCCCCGCACCGGGTGAGATCATCACCGTTACCGACGCCTACGGCCGCACGATGCAGGCATACATCATGCAGCGGACCATCAGCGGGCAGAAAGTCACGCTGGAGAGCACCGGGAATGCCCGGAGGGACGGGACCTCGGCTGTCAATAATCAGAAATGGCAGAACTTGCAGGGCAAGGTGCTGGAAATCCAGACCAGCGTGGACG
>NZ_CALADU010000099.1 GCF_937890665.1 uncultured Subdoligranulum sp. | reverse complement strand
ACGGCCTCTTGAACCCCATTCAAGCGCGCTACCAAACTGCGCTACACCCGGTCAGAACCGAGCCGCCTCGAATCAGCTTGTTCATTATAAGCCCTTTTGCAAAAAATGTCAACACTTTTTTTCGCTTTTTTTAAACTTTTTTCAAAAGCCTTTATTAAGCATTCCTATTGCCCGCCACGCTGCCACGAACCAAGGCACGTTTCAGCCTAGCTTCCGCCAATTCAATCTCGTGGGCATCCACATCTTTTCTGGACAAAATGGCCTCCGCACGGGCTTTGCTGCGGGCTACCCGTTCCGTATCAATGGTATCTGCCCATTCAAAGGTAGTAGCCAACAAACGACACTGCCCGCCCAGCATGCTGAGCATACCGCCCATACAAGCAGCACGTCGAACTGCTCCATCCTCGGTTGTGATGTGAGCTTCCCCCATGCCAACTGCCGTGCAGTAATCGATATGGCGCGCCATCAGTTCCACCTGCCCACAAATCGTACGGCAAGAAAGGGACTTAACTTCACCGTCAAAGGCAACGCCATCCGGGGTCACAATCTTCAGCGGGAAACTTGCCATAGGCTCGCCTCCTTACTGCTTCCCTGCTTTTGCCAGCACGTCATCAATCGTACCTGCAAAGAGGAAAGCACTCTCGGGAATAGAATCGCATTCCCCGTTTAGGATCATTTTAAAGCCGCGCAACGTTTCTTTTAGCGGCACATACTGTCCCGGCATACCAGTAAACTGTTCTGCCACATGGAAAGATTGTGACAAGAAACGCTGCACTTTGCGGGCACGGTTCACCGTAACCTTATCCTCTTCGGACAATTCATCCATACCCATAATGGCAATAATGTCCTGCAAGTCCTTATAGCGCTGCAAAACCTGCTGCACCGCGCGAGCGATTTGATAATGCTCCTGTCCAACCACTTCCGGAGAAAGGATCCGAGAAGTAGAATCCAAGGGATCCACGGCCGGATAAATCCCCTGCGAAGCAATATCGCGGCTCAAAACAGTTGTCGCATCCAAATGCGTAAAGGTCGTCGCCGGTGCCGGGTCCGTCAAATCGTCCGCGGGGACATAAACTGCCTGTACCGATGTGATGGAACCTTTCCGCGTAGAAGTAATACGTTCCTGTAATGCGCCCATTTCTGTGGCCAGTGTAGGCTGGTAACCAACAGCAGAAGGCATCCGCCCTAACAGTGCCGAAACTTCAGAACCGGCTTGGGTAAAGCGGAAAATATTGTCGATGAAAAGCAACACGTCCTGATGCTTTACGTCACGGAAATACTCCGCCATCGTCAAACCAGACAGGGCCACACGCATACGAGCTCCCGGCGGCTCATTCATCTGACCATAGACCAATGCCGTTTTGTTCAAAACGCCGCTTTCCCGCATTTCGCCATAGAGGTCGTTGCCCTCACGGGTACGCTCTCCAACTCCGGTAAATACCGAATAACCATTGTGCGCGGTCGCAATATTGTAAATCAGCTCTTGAATCAAAACCGTCTTGCCAACACCGGCACCGCCGAACAAACCGATTTTGCCGCCCTTGGCATAAGGACAAATCAAATCAACGACCTTAATGCCGGTTTCCAAAATTTCCGTGGAGGATTCCTGTTCATCAAAGGTAGGTGCCGGGCGATGAATCGGCCAGCGCTCCATATTTTCTGGTGCAGGTTGCTCATCCACCGGCTCTCCCAGCAGATTAAAAACACGTCCCAAGCACTGATCTCCCACAGGTACTGTAATAGGACCACCCGTATCCACAGCTTCTGTACCGCGCACCAATCCATCGGTGGCGGCCATTGCAATGCAGCGGGCCACATTATCGCCAATATGCTGGGCAACTTCCACAACCAACGTTTTGCCGTGGTTCTGCAGTTCCACCGCATTCAGCAAGGCAGGCAGTTCCCCGTCGGCAAAGCGAATATCCAGTACAGGGCCTGTAACTTGCACCACCTTACCGATGTGTTTTTCTGGCATAGCACACACTCCTTTGTGAGCTTTTAAGATTCTGCGTCGGCGCCGGCTACGATCTCGGTAATTTCCTGCGTGATCGCCGCCTGACGGGCGCGGTTATAATACAGATTCAAATGCTCGATCATCTCGCCTGCATTTTTAGTTGCAGCATCCATTGCTGTGCGGCGTGCCCCCTGTTCACTGGCGACACTCTCGCACAAAGCACCATATACTACACCTGCCAAATACTCCGGAATGATCTCGTCAAAAACTGTCGTGGCATCCGGCTCGTAAAGCATCAAGCTTTGCCGCTTGCTCGATTTCTTTGGTGTTTCAAAGGGCAAAATCGGCAATACCGTCGCGGTCTGTGTTAGCATAGACACAAACTGTGTAAAGCACAACCGAATCTCGTCAAATTCCCCTTCCAGAAACTTTTGGCAAACGATTCTGGAAATCTCAAAGCTATCGCTAACAGACAAGTCCCCTGCCTCAGCAAAAGCTTGGGTAAGGATCGATACCTGATGGCGTGTAAAATACTCCACAGCCTTTTTTCCGATCGGCAGCACCGTATATGTTTGCCCTTCGGCATCCGCTTGTACCGCCTTCAAAATATTGGCGTTGTAACCACCTGCCAACCCACGGTCACCGGCAATGACAATATACAGACGCCGATGTGTATCCCGCTTTGCAAGATAGGGGCTGTCAAAATGGTCTTCTGCCGCTGCAATATCAAACAAAGTCGCATAGAGCGTTTCAAAATAAGGACGGCTGTGTTCCACCCGTTCCTTGGCGCGCCGCAATTTGCTAGACGCCACCAATTCCATGGCCTTGGTGATCTGCATGGTGCTCTCTACGCTTTTAATGCGTAGCTTGATTTCTTTCATCGAGCCAGCCACCAACGGCACCCCCTTTACGGCTTAGTTTTCTTTTTGGAACTTTGCGGTAAAAGCTTCCAACACAGTCTTCAGCTTTTCTTCCGTCTCCGGCTTCAGATCTCCGGTCGTACGAATTTGGTCCATAGCGTCTACGGCCTCTGCGTTTTCATCCAAATATTGATACAGTTCCCGCTCATAAGATGCAATGGCAGATACTTCAATTTCTTTGAGATACCCGTGTACTGTTGCATATAGAATGGCAACCTGCTTTTCTACCGGAACCGGGCTGTTGCGATCCTGCTTTAGGACTTCCACAATCCGTTCACCCTGCGCCAGACGCGCCTTGGTATCCGCATCCAAATCAGAGCCAAACTGGGCAAACCCCTGCAACTCGCGGTACTGGGAGTAAATCAGCTTTAAGGTACCAGCGACTTTCTTCATCGCCTTAATTTGAGCATTACCGCCTACACGCGACACCGAAATACCGGGGTTTACGGCAGGACGGATACCCGCATGGAACAGCTCTGTTTCTAGGAAGATCTGCCCATCGGTGATGGAGATAACGTTGGTAGGGATATAAGCCGCCACGTCACCTGCCTGCGTTTCAATGATAGGCAACGCGGTCAAAGAGCCGCCGCCTTTTTCATCACTGAGTTTTGCCGCACGTTCCAGCAACCGACTATGCAGATAGAAAACGTCGCCGGGATATGCCTCACGTCCAGGAGGACGACGAATCAGCAAAGAAAGCGCACGATAGGCCACTGCATGCTTCGATAGATCGTCATAGATGATCAACACATGCTTACCTTGCTGCATAAAATATTCGCCCATCGCGCAGCCGGCATACGGTGCGATATATTGCAGAGGAGACAATTCCGATGCTGTGGCGCAAACCACAGTCGTATAGGCCATTGCGCCATTCTTCTCCAAATTTTCTACCAAAGAGGCAACCGTGGATCGCTTCTGACCGATAGCCACATAGATACAGAGCACATCCTGCCCTTTTTGGTTGATGATGGTATCGGTAGCAATAACAGTTTTGCCTGTCTGGCGGTCTCCGATAATCAATTCACGCTGACCGCGGCCAATAGGAATCATCGAGTCGATTGCCTTGATTCCCGTCTGCAACGGTTGCTTAACCGGCTGCCGATCAATGATACCGGGTGCCGGCGATTCAATGGCACGGTAGTCCGCCGCCTCGATAGGACCCTTGCCGTCAATAGGCTGGCCCAAAGCATTGACTACACGGCCAATCATTCCTTCACCTACCGGAACAGAGACAACCTTGCCGGTACGACGAATATTGCCGCCTTCTTTGATCCCGCTATCATCACCCAACAGAACGATGGAAACACTGTTTTCTTCCAAGTTCTGGGCCATGCCGTAGGTGCCGCTCTCAAACTGCACCAGCTCACCGGCCATGCAGTTATCCAGCCCCGAAGCACGGGCAATACCATCACCCACCATCGTAACTGTACCGGTTTCGGACTGTTCGATAGCGTTCTGGTAATACTTAATCTGCGAACGAATGATGCGGGAGATTTGTTCGGGTTTCAGTTGCACAGTATGGTTCACCACTCAATCTATAAAATGAGGTGTTCTTTCGTTATAGGACTACGTTGGCAATGTCGTCACGCAGCATTTCCAAACGGCGCTGTACGGTGCCATCCAGTCGCTCTCCAGCCAAATCAAGACGCAATCCACCCAATATCGTAGGATCGGTCTTTTCCGTCAAATGAATGGTTTTGCCGGTTTTGGTCTGCAAGCTGGCAAGCAATTTGGAACGCGCCTCGTCAGACAGCGGAACTGCCGAAGTCACCGTTGCCTCCAAAATACCATGGTCAGCGTTGTAACGCGCCCGATAGGCATCCAAACAGCCGGAAAGCTCCCCCAGTAGATCTTCTTCACACAAAATTCTGAGGAAGTTGACCACATAAGGATGCATACCCGTAAACGCTTGCTCCAACAATCCGCAGCGCTCCTTTTTAGGGATACTGGGAGTCTGCAGCAAACGCAGATAGTCCGGTTCCTGTTTGCAACAGGACTCTGCCAGTGCAAGGTCCTGTAAGATGGTATCCGTCAGTGCTTCCTCGGCCGCCAGTTCATACAAACTGCCACCGTAGCGCTTGGCCAATTCGGTCATGAGGCATCCCCCACATTCCGGATAAATTCATCAATCAAAGCCTGATGATCGTTCTGGTTAATCTCACGCTCAACCACCTTGCTGGCAATTTCCACCGCCATGCCGCCGATCTCGTTCTTCAGGTCATTGACTGCCTTCTTGCGTTCCTGTGCCACCTCGGCTTCCGCCGCAGTGCGCAAAGCCTGCGCTTCATTCCGGGCTGTGTTGACAATCTCTTCTTCCCGTTTTTGGGCACGAGCCGTCGCTTCCCGAAGCATGGCATCCTGTTCAGCCTTGATACTCTTGAGATGCTGCTGGTACTCTTCCTCCAAATCTGCAGCCTTTTGTTTGGCAGCAGCGGCATCGGCATACATCTGATCGATTTCCTGTTGACGATCATCAATCATCTTTTTGACCGGTTTGAACAAGAAATGACGCAGCACCGCAAAGGTGATGAGCATGTTACAGAAGGTGAAAAGCGCAGTCCACGGGTTGACACCGACAAAACTTTCAAATCCCGTCATCTGTCATCCCTCCTTTCGTTTTCTTCCTTGTCCATCAGAAAACGAAGAGAAGGAGCAAAGAGATGACCAGAGAATAAATACCGGTAGATTCGGTAATGGCACAGCCAAGGATCATGTTGGTACGCAATACGTTGGTCATCTCGGGCTGGCGGGACATACCTTCCAGCGCTTTGCCGACGGCGGTACCTTCACCGATTGCCGGGCCGATAGCTCCGAATCCGATTGCGATGCCGGCGCCGATCGCGCAGGCGGCTTTTACGATTGCAGCTTCCATAGGGGTTCCTCCTATTATAAAATACGAAATCAGGCTTCTTCCGGCGGCGGGCAAGCATTGCCCACATAAACCATCGTCAGCAAACTAAAGACAAGGGCTTGTACCCCGCCAGAAAAAACATCAAAATACAAACTCAAAATGCCTGGAATACCAACTTCCAGATACGGCACGCCACTGAGCCCCAAAATCGCCAGCGCACCAGTGGCCACGAATACAATGCCAAATATTTTCCGAGCCATCTTTTTGGCGCGAATTCCCGTAACTAACAGGGCGATACCGATCAGGAGTACGGCAGCCGATATAATTACGCTTTTGCCGACCAGCCCCAGCAATACAGCAGAAACCGTTGCCAAAGCGGAATATACCAGACTGGTCAACACACTACCGCCCGCAATATTACCGAAATGACGGAACGCCATTGAAATCGGCTGCGCCACCTCCGAAACCAAGTTCATGGGGGTCATGACCACAATCGGTTCTGTAAACCCTTTAAGCCAGCCCACAAAACCATTTGCGCGAATGGAACAGCCCCAACACAAAAAACTGGTCATCAAGGCCCAAGTAACTGTGGTAGAAAGGTCTGCGGTGGCGGAACGGAAAATACCTGTCATTCCAATATAAGAACCGCATATGGAAGAAAGGAACAACGCGCCAATATACGGTGTCCAATAGGCATTGTGTTTGCCCATGGTATCTTCCACCATGCCATACAGCATGGAAACCCCTTTTTCCACTAAGACCTGTCGGCGGGAGGGGCGCTTTTGAAGGTTGCGCCCTAATAGAATTCCCGCCACACACAGGCATACCATCACCACAAAGGAAGATACAATCGTCTGGGTAATGGGAATTCCGCCAAACAACGGTATTGTAAAATAGATTTTCGGGCCATTCATACGGCTGTATCACCGCCTTTGTCATCTTTGCGGAAAAATTCCACAAGTTTGAGTGCCGCCTGCGCCAGCAGCAACGGGATTAACGCTGCCACCGGATCACAAACTTCGGCACGAAACAACAAAATATAAATTGCCGCCAATACCAACAACCGTACCACACTGGAAGCTTGGATGGAAAGTTGGGCCCGCTGTGGATCCTGATCCCGTGCAGCACGATCCAACGCGTTGGATACTGTGATACTCAATGAGAGGAAATTCCCAATCGCCAATACACTGCCAATCACCGCTCCCAGAAAAACGGAAGTCGTGAATTTTCCCAGCAGCGCATAGACGCCCAACATAGCCCCCACACAAACAACCAGCGCCAAGGCCAGACGGCCCGTTTGGTGCAGCACGTCTTTATGTTTTTGCATGCAGTGGGTGCTCCTTTCCTTATCCATGGCGATTAAAGGATACCGGCGGTTTCTTTTGTGATTTGTCGCGGCCCTGACGTTCAATAGCTTTCAGGGAATATCGCAAACTGCTGACCGCCCCCAATATCCCGAGAATAACACCTACCGCCACCGTCCAACTGCCGAGATCGAACATTTTTTGCAGCCATACTGCCGCGGCCACAAAAAGAATAGGCGGTACGCAGATTGACAGCCCAAATTGGGTCAGCCACACCAAATGTCGGGTAATATCATACAAATCTTTCATGGCGTTCCTCAATCGCATAAACGCTTAATGGCTATAGTATACACCAGCAGCATTTATTTTTCAACAGCTTCTTTTCATAATGTATTATAATTTTTGTTCATTTTTCCTCTGACCCCCTCATGTTTCTGCACGAACCTTCCTCCCTTCAAAAGCCCTTTTCTTTTCCCAACGCGTTTTTAAAAAGTTTGGCGTTACCGCGCAGCTCTATACAACTACCAAAAGTAAGTTTTCCCTTGTTCTGTAGCCAAAATTTTGTTTTCCAGCATTTTCCTACTGCGTTCTTCCAAAAGAAAAAGAGCAGCGCGATCCTCAAATCACGCTGCTCTCGCAGAATTTATTCTTATTTCTTGTTTTTGGAACCAAACCGATATTCCGTTCCATTTTTCAAGCGATCAATATTTGCGCGGTGAAGCCAGATAACCATGGATGCCATAATCACACAACACAGAGTATTGAACAGAACCGTGAGGGTATTGGCGCCCAGAAGAATCCAATAAATCAAGGTGACGATTGGAAACAGTGCAGCCACAATGATGCTCCCTAAAGACACAATCCGAGAAAATGCGAACTGAATCAGGAAAACCAACAGCAAAATGCCACAGACAATGGGGCTGATGGACAACGCCGCGCCAGCACCCACCAGTACGCATTTGCCACCTTTAAATCCAAAATAAAGTGGCCGGCTATGGCCGATCATACAGAAAATCGCAGCCAAATAAGCACCACAAACCGGTGCCAGCAATGTGTCTGTCCCGATCAAAGCAGCAAACAGCATCCGCCCCAAATTGGCCGCCGCTACGCTTTTGCCCACATCTCCCAGAACAGTGAACGCCGCCGGCAACTTTCCATACGTCCGCAAAACATTGGTCATACCCGCGTTGCCGCTTCCGTGCGCACGCACATCTTCATTGAACATCGTTTTGGAAACCAGTACCCCGAACAGGATGCTGCCCAGCAGATACCCTTCTAAAGCCGTCAGTACGCAAGCCGCAATTACATGAAGTAGCATGATGCCTCACACCTTTCCTGCTTTTACCGATCCATCGCCATGTTCCCGCGTGATCATGCGGATCGGCGTTCCTGTCAATCCGAACGTTTCTCGAATTTGATTTTCCAAATATCGCTGATACGAAAAATGGAACAGCGCTTTCTGATTCACGAAGCAAACAAACGTCGGCGGTCTGGTAGAAGTCTGGGTAACATAAAACACCTTGAGCCGTTTCCCCTTGTCGGATGGCGGCTGTACTTTAGCGGTGGCTCTGGCCAACATTTCATTGAGCGCACCGGTAGGAATCCGTGTTCCGTTCTGGATGTCCACAAAATGGATGGTTTCAAACAATTTGTCGACCCGCTGTCCAGTTTTGGCACTAATAAAGACAATGGGCGCATAAGACATAAAGCTGAAATCTTCTTCCAGTTGCTTACGCATGGTATCCATGGTATAGCTGTCCTTTTCTACCGCGTCCCACTTGTTCACCGCGATAATACAGGCTTTTCCCTGCTCATGCGCGTACCCAGCCACTTTGGAATCCTGTTCCGTAAAGCCTACCGTGGCATCAATCATGATAACACAAACCCGGCTACGTTCCACCGCGGCAAGACTGCGCAAAACGCTGTAACGCTCAACGCCGCTCTCTACTTTGCCCTTTTTGCGCAACCCTGCCGTATCGGTAAAGACAAATTTTCCATATCGATTTTCTACCAAAGTATCGATGGCATCACGGGTTGTACCTGCCTCATTGGCTACAATCAGACGATTTTCTCCCAAGATATGATTGATCAGGCTGGATTTTCCCACATTCGGACGACCGATGACCGCCACTGTAATGCGATCATCACTGTCTTCTTCTTCCTGCGTAAAGTCAAGGTGTGCGCAAACCGCATCCAGCAAATCGCCGGTTCCATGGCCATGCACACCAGAAACCGGGATGATTTCTCCCAGCCCCAGCGAGTAAAAATCATACAGTTCCATCGGCGGTTCGCCGATTTTATCGCATTTGTTCACCGCTAGTACGACCGGTTTCCCGCTGCGCATCAACATCCCTGCAATATCCTGATCCTGTGGTGTTACGCCATTGGTTAGTTCTGTGACCATAATAATGCAGTCCGCAGAATCAATAGCAATTTGGGCTTGCTCGCGCATATGCGCCAACAATCCATCGTCGATGCGCGGTTCAATACCACCGGTATCCACCAGCAAGAACTTGTTGCCGCACCATTCACAATCACAAAAAATGCGATCGCGGGTCACACCCGGTGTGTCCTCCACGATGGCAAGGCGCTGGCCGGTCAATTTATTAAAAATCGTAGACTTCCCCACATTGGGTCGTCCCACGATGGCGACGATCGGTTTTGCCATGTCCACCCCTCCTTATTTGGGTCCTCTCTTTATTCTTCGTATGCGCTTATGGGCACTCAGATAGGCTTTACAGCAGCCCCCTCCATCGGTAGGAATCGCTATTGCACGGCATCCCAATGCTTCAGAAAGCTGAGGCAACGTAATGTCATCCAAGAAGCGGTCCTTTTCGTCCCGCAGCATCACTTCCGGCACCGCCAACAACTTGCTTTGCAGCTTGCCTTTGCACTGCTTAATAATATCAGTGCCTGTCACCAAGCCGGCCACACTGACGTTACCACCGAAATAGTCATTACGGATCTGATGCACCGTGATTTTAACTTGGGGGTATTTATCTATCAAGGCCTGTGCCGATTGTTCGATAAGCGGCCCAGCCAAAGTTCCGGTAACCACATCCATACTGTGAGGCAGTACCAGACCGCAGTAGTGATCCAACTCTTCTAAAAAGGTGTCGTGGTACAGGCGCCACATCCCCACGCCGTCTTCCAACTGCGCAAATTCATCATAAAACTCAGCGGCCGGCAACGGACGGCCCGAGGTCAAATACCATTCATCACTAGGATACACAATGCTGCGGCCATATTCTTTGCGGCAGCGATAACTGTACTCTTCCAGAATGTCCAACGTTTCTGCCGCCGACGCCTGATCATAGGCTTGCAGCTTATACAAGCCCTTGCGATAGTCTGTTACCCCCGCCGGCACCACAGCAATGCTTCCCACCTGCGGCTGCAGCGCCAGCAGGTCGTCCAAGGTCCGGCGCAGCTCCTCTCCGTCGTTGATTCCACGGCAGAGCACCAACTGGCAGTTCAAATCAATACCGCCTGCCGCCAACTTAGGTAGATATTGCAATACTTCCCCGCCCCGCTTATTCGCCAACATGCGGATACGCAACTGAGGGTTGGTAGTGTGCACCGAAACAAAAATAGGACTGATATGCATCTCAATGATACGGTCGATTTCCCGGTCACTAAGATTGGTCAAGGTAATATAATTACCGAACAAGAAAGAAAGACGTTCATCGTCATCTTTAAAATAGAGCGGTTCCCGCATGCCGGGAGGAAGCTGATCGATAAAGCAGAACATACAGTGGTTGGCACAACTATGTTTATCGTCCCCCAAATAGGTTTTAAAGTTGCACCCCAACGGCTCATACTCTTCTTTTTCGACTTGAACCGTTTTCTGTGTTCCGTTGCAGCAGACCTCCAACGAGAACTTCTTCGGCGTGGTATAAAATTGGTAGTCTAAGGCATCCCCCAAAGGATGTCCATCGACAGACAACAGTGTCCAGCCTTTCTCAATACCGAGTTTTTGGGCCGGAGACTGATCGTCGACCGAGGTCACAAACAAGGCCAAGATTCCGGCCCTCCTTTTAAAAATAGGTAATAACAAAAAGGGGGAAGGCATTGCCCTCCCCTAGCAAGAAACTTACGCTTCCTTCTTGATGACTTCCTGGCCTTTGTAGTAGCCACACTTGCCGCAAACCTTATGGGGAACCTTCAGTTCGCCACACTGCGGGCACTTCACCAGCGTCGGCGCCTCCAGTTTCCAGACGTTAGAGCGACGTTTGTCGCGGCGGGCTTGAGAATGCTTTCTCTTGGGTACGATAGCCATAATCGGACACCTCCTTGGTGAAATTCAACTGAGTAGTTGTTTTAATATGCTAAGCCGAGCATCCACAGGGGCAGCATCGTCTGCAGAATGGCAGGTGCATCCCGCCACCTTCTTTTTGCCGCAGATGGGGCATAGACCTTGGCAATCGGCGCTGCAAAGCAGTACCGCGGGGACCTCAAAAACCAGTTCTTGAAAGACCAACTCATTGAGATCCAAACAGCCTTTTTCTTGACAGGGCAATTCAAAATCCGGATCTTCCACATCTCGCATCCGAACCAAGTATTCACGCTGAAAGTCATACTGACGATGAATTGGTTCAAGGCATCGCGCACATTCGGCTTCAATTTGTGCCTTTACACACAAGAGCAACGCCGCGCCTTCAGCGGTGGGCGTTGCCGAAAAGTCACATTCTGCCGGGGCAGACAAGGCAAAACTGCCGAAATCTGCTTGTGAAAGATCTGCCAGAAAGTGTGCCTGATACGGCACTCTTGCATTTTCTAAAAAGGAACGCAGATCAAATTGCATAGTACACCTCAAAAGGTTGCTTAAATAGTATACACAAGTGACGGTGGCTTGTCAACCAGAAAACCGCAAAAAGTTGCGATTTTTTTCGGTTTTTTCGAAAAAAACAGGGCAGGAAAGCCGCTTTCCCGCCCTGTCATGTTCGCTGAATGGTGTTGGATGCTCAGATCACGTATTTCTTCAGATCTTCGGGCAGTTCTTCCACATTCGCAGAAACCGTGACCACGACTTCGATGTTTTTGGTGATCTTGTCGATGGCCTTCAGAACCTTGTCCGCAGCCTCCAGATCATGATCAATGATCCGCAGAATGCCGTCAATGAACAGCTCGGTAATATCATAGTTACCGGCCAGCACGCCAGCAACAAAGCCGTACAGCATGTCCGCACCAACAACGCCGTACTCGTCCACATCCACCAGACGAGCTGCGTGATTGATTTCGGTGGTCAACTTCATGCACTTCTCGATAACAACGATGTTACCAGAAGTCGTTTTGGTCGCCTTGTCGATCATCTCGATCATGGTCTTGGTCTTGCCAGAGCCTTTGGTTCCAACAATCAGTTTCAGCATAAGGGGGTACCTCCTTTATTCGTAGGCGCTCACGGCGCAAGTTTCCATCAATCCTGCAGCTTTGCTTCCAGCTCCGCCTTACGATCTTCATAGCCGGGTTTGCCAAGCAGCGCAAACATATTCTTCTTGTAGCTCTCGACACCGGGCTGATCAAACGGGTTGACGGACAGCAGATAGCCGGATACCGCACAGGCTTTCCAGAAGAAGTAGATCAGCTCACCGATATCATGGGCATCCAGCGCATCCACTTCGATGATTCCCAACGGCACCCCACCGTCGGTGTGGGCCAAGATGGTACCTTCCATCGCCTTGCGGTTTACCACGCTCATGTTCTGCTCAGCCAAGAAGTTCAAACCGTCAAAGTTTCCTTCCAGCGGCTCGATAAAGAAGTCATTGCGGGTATTTTTGACATCCACATAGGTTTCAAACATCACACGGCTGCCATCCTGCAGGAACTGGCCCATGGAATGCAAATCGGTGGAGAAGATGCAAGAAGTCGGCATCAGGCCTTTCTGGTCCTTGCCTTCACTCTCACCAAAGAGCTGCTTATACCATTCGTTCATCATGGTAAAGTCAGGCTCAAAGCAAGCCAGCGTCTCTACGCTCTTGCCTTTGCGATACAAAATATTGCGGGTCATAGCGTAACGATAGGCATCGTTATCCATGCTGCACTTGCCGAATTTTTCACGGCCATCCGCAGCGCCTTGCATCAATGCATCGATATCGATACCGGCACAGGCAATGGGCAGAAGTCCCACAGCGGTCAGCACCGAATAACGGCCGCCCACATCATCGGGGACCACAAACGTCGGCCAGCCCTGCTCATTTGCCAGTTGCTTAAGGGTGCCCTTTGCACGGTCCGTAGTGGCATAAATGCGCTTGTTCGCCTCTTCGGGGCCAACAGAATCTTCCAGAAGTTTGCGCAGCACCCGGAACGCCAATGCCGTTTCCGTAGTGGTACCAGACTTGGAAATCACGTTGATAGAGAACCGCTTGCCCTTGGTCAACTTGATGATATCGTTGAGCGCCGTGGGCGAAATGGTATTGCCACAGAAATAGATTTTCAAACCATCGTCCAGCTCATTGTGGTACAGGCCACGAATTGCCTCCACCACCGCACGAGCCCCCAGATACGAACCGCCGATACCAGCTACCAGCAGCACGTCGGAGTCCGAACGGATTTTTTGGGCAGCTTCTTTGATGCGGGCAAACTCTTCCTTGTCATAAGTAACAGGCAGGTCAAGCCAACCCAGAAAATCGTTGCCGAAACCAGTTTTGGTTTCCAACTGTTTGTGGGCCAACTCGACCTGCGGGTAGATTGCCTCATATTCTTCAGGACGGATGAATTTTGCAAGATGCTTGCCGTTAAATTTAACAGCCATCTTTTGCCCCTCCTTTATGTTTTGATTGTCTTCATGATACCGTTTTGTGTCGGTATTGTCAAGCAAATGCTTGGTATTTTTTTCGACTTTTTCATGAACATTGCACAAATTATCCGTCGCAGAATACGAGACTCTGCGCCAAAAGTCCGAAGCAATAACCAAAACTCAACGCGTCTACGTTCTGTGCAGCAGTGATGGAAAATGTTTGCAATTCTTGCTCTCCGTTCAGCAATCGAAGCGTCCCAACCTGCGTTCCTGCCGTTACCGGAGCTTCCAGCGTTTGCGGCAGCTCTACCGCAATGCGCAAGGATGCTCCCTGCCCTTTCGGCATCAAGCACTTTTGGGGCGCATCATATTGCAGCGTTACCGCATCTGCTGTGCCGCGGGTAACCGCAATGGTTTGTGGTGCATCTTCCGGAAGCGCCGCCGTAACATTTTCATAGTTGGCAAAGCCATAGTCCAACAGGGCGGTAGCGGCCTCAAAACGCTCTTTTCCAGAAGCGGCCCCCAAAACCACAGCAATTAAACGCAGTCCATCTCGTTCCGCACCGGCTGAAATGCAAACACCCGCCTTACTAGTAGTTCCCGTCTTGAGGCCCGTGATCCCATTGTAACTTTTAAGAAGTTTGTTGGTGTTGACCAGTTGGGTGGCGCCGTCTCGCAGTGTGTCGGTCCAGATGGAGCAGTAATCCCGCACCTCAGTGTGATGAAGCAGCATCTCACGACTCATGACCGCCACATCGCGGGCAGTGGAAAGATGTGCTTCTTGGTCGAGACCACAAGCATTTTCAAAATGTGTGGATGTCATTCCCAGCTGCGTGGCCTTCTCATTCATCATCTGCACAAAGGCTGTCTCACTTCCCCCAACAAACTCTGCCACTGCAACGGCTGCATCGTTGGCACTGGAAACACAGATCGCTTTCAGCATATCGTTGAGTGTCATCTGCTCTCCCGGCTCCAACCAAATTTGACTGCCTCCCATACTGTACGCATGTTCACTTACCGGGACAATATCCTCCAGCGAAATTTTCCCAGCTTCTAACGCCTCAAAAGTCAAAAGCAGCGTCATCACCTTGGTGATAGACGCAATAGGACGCTGCTCATCTGCGTTTTTCTCGTAAAGCACAGTCCCGGAGTCTTCATCAATCAGTATCGCTGCCATACAGGGCACATCAAAGTCTGCAACACCTGCAGGAAGAATTCCTTGCACAGGGGACGGGGCCTCTGCCGGATTACCGGCAACCGCCTCTGGTTCCGCGTAAGCTCTTACCATCGAAAACAATGCCAGCGCCAGACATAGCAAAATCGTCACGGCACGCTTTTTCATCGCAACAACACCCCCGCTGCAAATTGACTTTGTTTAAGCCTATGCGACACCGTTTCGTTTTAGTATTGCGCTTTGTCGTCGTTTCCATTATAATAAAGTGCACTGTATACGTTGTAATTATAGAAAAGGAATCAAAACATGCGGGTAACATTCTATACTTTGGGTTGCAAGGTAAACCAAAACGAAACCGGCGCCTTGGCGCAGCTGTTTGAGGAAAGTGGATATACCGTTGTTTCCAACGAGGAAGATGCCGACGTTTATGTAGTCAATAGCTGCACCGTCACCAATTTTGGCGATCAGAAAAGCCGCAAATGGCTCCGCCGTGCCAAACGGGAAAATCCGGGTTCCGTAACGGTGCTCACCGGCTGCTACCCGCAGGCTTTTCCCGAAGAAGCCGCTGCCATTACCGAGGCTGACGTGGTGACCGGTTCAGGCAACCGGCGCGCCATCTTACAGGATGTGCAAAAGGTATTAAACGGCGAATCCGACAGAGTTGTGGATATCCGTCCCCATGAGAAGGGCGAACGCTTTGAAGAACTGCCCATGGATAAGTTTGCCGAGCATACCCGTGCATTCGTCAAGGTAGAGGACGGCTGCAACCGCCGCTGCGCTTACTGTGTAATTCCGCGCGCCCGCGGACCGGTGCGCAGCCGGGAAGAAACCAGTATTTTGCAAGAACTGCACCGTCTCACTGAGTCCGGATACAAAGAGATCGTACTCACTGCCATCAGTTTGCCCAGCTACGGCACCGACAGCGGAACCAGCCTTGTAGAATTGGTAGAAAAGGCCGCCGCCGTGCCCGGCGTAGAGCGCCTGCGTCTGGGCAGTTTGGACCCGGATATGTTACATGATGAGGACATTCTACGCCTTTCCCGTGTCACGAAGCTCTGTCCACAATTCCATCTGAGTCTGCAAAGTGGTTGCGACAAAACATTGCGCGCCATGCGCCGCCCCTATACCACCGCTCAATTTGCGGAAATTGCGGATAAACTGCGCCGGGCTTTCGGTCCCGAGAACGTAAGCTTCACCACGGATGTTATCGTAGGTTTTCCCGGTGAAACCGAGGAGGATTTTGAAACCAGCATGGCGTTTGTAACGCAGCAGCGCTTTTTGAAGGTGCATGTTTTCCCTTATTCTCGGCGTGAAGGAACCTCGGCTTATGATTTTCCTGACCAGATCCCCGAACACGAGAAAGAGGCGCGCAGCCGTCGCATGACCGAAGCTGTGGAAACCGTCCGCGCTCAAGAAGCCGCCCTCATGCAGGGCCGTACCGAAGAAGTTCTGCTGGAAACGCCCCTTTCGGCTACGCTCTTCACCGGATATACAAAGCAATATCTTCCGGTATTGGTTACGGCCCCGCAGCACAAGACCGGCGACATCGTCAAAGTGGTTTTGGGCAGTTGGGATGGCAAACGTTGCCGGGCATCGTTAGCACGCTGAGTCCCATTTTTCGGATACAAAAGATCCACAACCCAGAAAACAGGGAAATTCTTATGATTTTCCCTGTTTTTTTGTTGCCTGCCCTCTTGCCAAACATGGGTCTTTTTGGTAAAATTTTAACAGGAGTGGTTATCCCCCTCCACCTAACAGTTTTGGAGAAATCGGAGCAAAAAGAAGGAGCAATCACAATGAGAGGTATTTACACCCCCGTTACGGATATCCGTCGCAAGGTGTTCACCGAAGTTGCGCGTATGGCGTACGAAGTCAACGAGATGTCTGACTATGCCAACCTGATGCGTGAGCTGCCCTACAAGATCATTCCCGGCGAGGAAGGTTCTTTGCGCAGCAGCATCTTCCTGGAGAGAGCCATCATCTCGGAGCGCATCCGTCTGGCCATGGGTCTTTCTCTGCGTCCTTTGGACGAGAGCGTTCCCGCTAGCGAGGGGTTGGAGCACAGCGTTATCGCGGACAAGTACTATGAACCGCCGCTGATTAACGTCATCAAGTTCGCTTGCAATCGCTGCCCGGAAAAGATCATTAAGGTCACCGCAATGTGCCAAGGCTGCTTGGCGCACCCCTGCCAAGAGGTCTGCCCCAAGCATGCGATCAGTTTCCGCAACGGTAAGAGCCATATCGACCAGAGTCTCTGCGTCAAGTGTGGCCGCTGTGTCAACAGCTGCCCGTACAGCGCGATCGTCAAGACCGAGCGTCCTTGCGCTGCCGCTTGCGGCATGGGTGCTATTCACTCTGACCAGTACGGCCGCGCCGACATCGATTACGACAAGTGCGTTTCCTGCGGCATGTGCCTTGTGAACTGCCCGTTCGGCGCCATTGTCGATAAAGGCCAGATCTTCCAGTTAGTTCAGTCCATCAAGCGTGGCGACAAGGTCATTGCTATTGTGGCCCCCGCTTTCATCAACCAGTTCCCCGGCATGACGCCTTCGAAATTGAAAGAAGGCATGCGGATGCTGGGCTTCAGTGACGTGGAAGAAGTTGCCATCGGCGCCGACCTTTGCACCATCGATGAGGCAAAGGACTTTATGGAGGAAGTTCCCTCTAAGCATCCCTTCATGGGTACCTCTTGCTGCCCCGCCTGGAGCGTCATGGCGAAAAAGCTCTTCCCGGAATATGCAGACTGCATCAGCATGACCATGACCCCCATGGTGCTGACCGCTCGTTTGATCAAAAAGGATCATCCCGATGCACGCATCTGCTTTGTGGGTCCCTGCTCTGCTAAGAAGCTGGAAGCCAGCCGTCGTTCGGTCCGCAGCGAAGTTGACTTCGTGTTGACCTTCGAGGAATTGATGGGCTTGTTTGAGGCCAAAGAGGTCGATTTTGCTTCTCTGCCCGACAGCCCGGATGACGCTTTTGATAGTGCCAGTGCCGATGCCCGCGGCTTCGCCGCTTCCGGTGGTGTTGCTCAGGCAGTTGTCAACGCCATCAAGAAGATCGATCCTGATCGGGAAGTCAAAGTTGCCAGCGCCCAAGGCTTGGCAGATTGCCGCAAGATGATGACAATGGCCAAGGCCGGCAAGTACAACGGTTACCTGCTGGAAGGCATGGCCTGCCCCGGTGGCTGCATTGCTGGTGCCGGCACGTTGGCAGATCCCGCCAAGAGCGCCATTATGCTGAACAAGTATAAGAACGAAGCCAAGATGAAGAATTCCACCGAAACACCCTACAAAGATTCCATCGGCTTGCTCAAGTACTAATCTTTAACCAAAAACTCCCTGCACAAATTTTGTGCAGGGAGTTTTTTATTTGTGGTATTTCATTCCAACATTGATTGTACAGGCACGGTACAACTGTTCTGTCAGCACAAGTCGTGCCAACTGATGGGGTAAGGTAATGCGTCCCAAACTAATTTTGGCCTGCGCTGCACGTTTTACGCTTTCATCCAAACCATGGGAAGACCCAATCACAAAAGCGACATCTCCAGCTCCGCTTCCAGCCCGTTGGGCCAACAAGGAAGCCAATTCTTCACTGGAAATTTGTTTACCTTCCACACACAAAGCCACCAAATAGGCGCCCTTTCGCACCGAATGGAGGATTGCTTCCCCTTCTTTTTGCAACGCCTTTTGAATCTGTTTGTCGCTGGCGTTTTTATCTGCAATCGCAAATTCCGGCAACTCCAAAATACGGAAGTTACAAAAACCACTCAATCGCTTCTGATATTCTGCTACACCAGCGGCAAAGTAGCTGGCATTCAATTTTCCAACGCAAATCAAATCTATATTTTGCATCGTTGTCTCTGCCTCAGAATTCCAGATACGGGCTGATATCGTTTCGTGTTTGTGCCTGCACAATTACATCTCGACCGGGTTGGATTCCTGCAGCAAGTAGCACATTGTACACCGTCGTCAGCGCCAGTTCCGGCGAATTGTTGGTCTGGCTCAAATGACACAGCGCAAACTTTTTGCACCCTTCCTGAATCAAGTCCAAGATTGCCGCCGCACATGCTTTATTATCCAGATGACCGCGATCACTGGCAATACGCTTTTTTAAATAGTAGGGATACGGTCCACCATGAAGGCTGAAGGAATCGTAGTTTGCCTCTAGCGCCACCAGATCACAGCCCATCAGATTATCCTCTACAACAGGCGTCAGTGTTCCCAAGTCAGTTGCAATAGCCATGCGATGTTGGTCCGGCGTTACGATACGATAACCACAGCACGGCACGTCATGACTTGTGGGGAAGGCTGTTACGCGGAAGTTTCCGATGTCCAGCATCTGTCCCCCATCCACAGCCACGCCATCTACTGCGGGCGGCAGCGTTCCACGGGATTCCAAGACTTCCAAAGTATCCGCTCGAGCGTATACCGGCATCGGGTACTTTTTTAAAAAGGTATCCAACCCCGCCACGTGGTCAGAGTGTTCATGTGTAACTAAAATTCCCGCACAGTCACTGATAGCAAGCCCCAGTTTGCGCAGTGCCGTCACCGTTGTGCGGCAGCTTTTGCCCATATCCACCAACAGGTACTGCTGGTCCTGCAAAATCAAACCACAGTTGCCCGATGACCCAGAATACAAGGTCGTAAATAACGCCATATAAGGTTCCTCTTTATATCGTGCCATAAAAAGTGGGCCGCCATCGGGCGGCCCACTGGCCTTTCATTTATATTGCGCGGGTTATGGCATTTGCCGGGACCTCTACGCGGCGGATATCCGCCCCCAACAACTGCAATTTCTCAACAATATTCTCATAACCACGCTCGATGTGGATCGTCTCATCGATTTCGCTGACACCGTTAGCCGACAATGCCGCCATGACCATCGCAGCGCCTGCCCGCAAATCCGTTGCGCGCAAAGGCGCAGGACGCAGCTCTTTGACGCCTTCGATAACAGCGACCTGCCCATCCACCTGAATGTTTGCCCCCATGTGAATAAGTTCATCCACATAGCGGAAACGGTTTTCCCAAATACCTTCTGTCACGATGGAAGTTCCTTGCGCCAAGGTCAGCAGAGCTGTCATAAGTGGCTGCATATCGGTAGGGAATCCCGGATGAGGCATCGTTTTAACTTTTAACGGCTTCAACGCCCCTGTGCGGGTAATGCGAATGGCATCATCATATTCCTGAATCTCGCAGCCAGCCGCACGGAGTTTTGCGGTGATCGGTTCCAGATGTTTCGGTATGACGTTGTGCAGCGTCACATCACCCTTGGTGATGGCAGCACCTACCATATAGCTGCCTGCCTCAATCTGATCCGGAATGATAGCATAATTACAGCCATGCAGCGATTTTACGCCATGAATTTTAATCACATCGGTGCCGGCACCATGTACATCCGCACCCATCATATTCAAAAAATTGGCCAAATCCACAATATGCGGTTCGCGGGCCACATTTTCCAGAATGGTAGTTCCTTCTGCCAAAACGGCAGCCAGCATGGCATTCATGGTAGCGCCTACCGAAACGGTATCAAAGAAAACATGCGCACCGACCAATTTATCGGCCTTCACATGAATCTGACCATACTCCACCGAATCATCCGCACCAAACGCCGTAAAGGCTTTCAGATGCTGATCGATCGGGCGCGGTCCCAAATTGCAACCACCCGGCATCGCCACTTGACCTGAACCAAAACGTCCCAGCAATGCACCCAAGAAATAATAACTGGCGCGCATCTGTCGAGAAAGCTCATTCGAGACTTCTGTACAGTCGAGATGCGTGGTGTCAATCTCATAGGTACTGCGGCTAACCATACGAATGTTGGCGCCGAGTTCGCTCAAAATTTGGAGCGATGCCATCACGTCGCTAATGCAGGGAAGGTTTTCAATCAAACATTTATCTGCTGCTAAAATCGTGGCAGGCAAAATGGCCACCGCAGCGTTCTTGGCACCGCCGATGTTCACGTCGCCATGCAGCGGGGTTCCCCCGCGGATCACAAATTTTTCCAAATGTAGCTCTCCTTTGTGCAGCGGGCCTACTCACAAATTCATTGCGGCAGCCCGCCTTTACGCACTTTGCCTAATTATACACCATTTCGCTGTTTTTGAAAAGTGCTCTTCCATAGAATTGCAAAATCTTTGTGAAAAAGCACTAGAGTATAACGGTGTACAGCCACTTTTTTAAGCGGGCTTACATGTTGGGGAACAAAGTCTGGGCACTGAACAGAGATCCATTGTAGTACATTTCGAAGTGACAATGGTTACCGGTAGAGTTACCCGTAGAACCCACTTCACCGATCTTTTCGCCCTGCGCAACAGCTTGTCCCTGTGCCACCGAGATAGACGACATATGGGCATACAGTGTCTTATACCCATTGCCATGATCAATCTCTACATAGTTGCCGTACGAGTAATGCCAGCCGGCCGCAATGACCGTTCCGGAATCGGAAGCAATGATCGTCGTGCCATATGCAGCACAAATATCAGCGCCACGGTGTCCGCTGCTCATCCAGCGGCTGACATACTTATAATTAGGCACCGGCCAAATGAAGCTGCCAGAACCGATCTGGGCAACCATACCGCTCTTCAAACGGGTACCTGTTACCGTAATTTCCGGAACGGCTTCCTTCGTGACGTTATAGGCAATCGCTTGGCGATCCGTTACCACACCGTCGATCATCGTAACTTCATACGTCACGTCTTCCGAGCCGTCTTGACCCTCCTGTACCGTTACCACTTTACCGAAATCGTATTCATCAGATTCCGAATTTTGCGTATCGTAGGGAATCGCAACCGTCTCGGTTTCACGGCGCACCACTTTTACCTTCAGCAATTCTGCCGAGGCAACACCGGTAATCAATTCTGTGCCTTCATCAACTTTTTGATTCAGCGTCAACAACTCCGGATTCATCTGCGCCAACGAGTCAAAGCTAACGCCGGTGGCCTCTACAATGCTTTGGACCGTATCGCCCTCTTCCGCAGTATAGGTCTGAATGCCAGATCCCGCATTCAGCTCATTGATGATGTCACTATAAGAACTGATAGACTCATTTAGATACACGCCATCCATCAGTCGAATTTCATGAGCAAACGCAGTATAAACCGAAGGATCCAAGGTATCTTCGTAGGGTTCCTTGATGCTCTCCAAATACGTGCGAAGGTGATCGCCTTCTGTCGTAACAAAGCGCAGCTCACCATCAATGTATACAGCCGTAGCATCAACGATCTCATCACTGGCAGTACGCAAAATCGCATTGGCGATTTCACTTTCCGTCATTGTCTGCCCGGAAATAGCCAGCGTATAGGTCGGCGAAACGTTCCACTGTGTATCCGGCACAGCTGTACCGCTTTCCACCAGCATACTTTTAGCCGTGTTGATACGTGACTGCACGTCATCCCGAGCGTTTTCAAACACCTGCTCGTTGGCCACATACCCTACGGTTTCGCCATTCACTTGAACATTCAGAACGAACTGCAAATTCAGGCCATTGCGAACCACCACAATCAGGGCAGCCGCCGCCAACGCAGGAAGAAAATAGGTAATGGCATTCCATACAATGGGATAGTACTTTTTCACGCCACTGCGAAAATATCGCAGCTTCGCAGCGCGGATTTGGCCAGCATCTTCTTCTTCCAGCTCTTCTGATAGTTGGCGAATATGCCGCAGACCGGAAGCCATCCGGGTAAACGGGCTGGTAAGATCCTCTACCAGCGTCATTATGCCCAGCACAAACGGCCGCATTACCAACAGCAACAGGTTGCCCAGAGTTGCCGCAATAGCGCGCACCGCCACGCCCACTCTACGCCAAGTACAGACGCCCGCATACTCGACCCAAAAGCCGACTAAGTACAAAAAATCGCCGATAATGTAGGCATAAGGAATCTTATCAAAGATATTTAGGACGCGGCCGCGACGTTTAGCCCGCTTCTTTTTGCGATGCCAGGCACGAACCGTCCGCTTACAGCGCCAATCGTCCAGACGCTGAGAAAGGCTGCTGTTTTTCTTCTTTTTTGGTTTTTTATCAGTCTCAGTAGGATTCAAAGTGTAGGGTCTCCTTTCCGCGCAGCAACGTGGCAAAGACAAGACGATGCTTAGGGTTCCTTTTCCTCAAAGTTCTTCCCAATTCCAGCCGTCCAACAGCTGATGGTTTTGCGCCAACTGTAGCATATCCTGCGGAAGCGCACTGGTTACTTTGATGGAATTTCGTGTTAAGGGATGCGCAAAGCGCAGTACTGCACAATGCAAAGCATGGCGTGCGATTTCCTTCGTATCGCCGCCGTAAAGGGTATCCCCAGCCAAGGGATGGCCAATATACGCCATATGCACACGGATTTGATGGGTACGCCCCGTGCGCGGTATGCAAGCCAATAGGCTAAACTGTGCATCGGACGCCAAAACCGTATACTCTGTCAGACTATACTTTCCTTCTGCTGTGACGCAACGTCCGATAATGGAATCACCGCGTCTGCCGATTGGCGCCTCTACGGCGCCAATCCCTAACGGCATTTTCCCCTGTACAATCGCCAGATAACATTTTTGTACACCATTTGCCAATAGAGGGGCCGCAAATGCATTTTGCGCGCATAGCACAAGGCCGCTGGTGTTTTTATCAATCCGGTTCACTGGACGGAACACACCTGTTTTTCCCTGACATTTCAGGTGATAGATCCATCCATTTGCCAGCGTATGATCCGGATAATTGAGGGTGGGATGAACCGCCAATCCAGCAGGCTTATCCAACACGGCGGCAAAGTCATCCTCATACGCAATCTCCAACGGGATCGGCTGTGCCGATACACTGGTTTCCTGCTCAGGAGGCAGTGTAAAGGTAATCTGCTGTCCGGTATGAACAGGCTGATCTGTGTGCAGCGGAGTGCCATCTGCCCTAAAGCCTTCGCCTCTGTGTTTGACTGATTTAATCAATCCCGCTGTCACACCGCGGGTGCGCAGAAACATGCCAAGCCGTTGACCTTCTGCTTCGGGTGGGACGATATAGCGCAGTTCCATCGTCCTACTTCTCCCTTCTGCACCCATATGGGGGTATTATAACACAAAGCTGCCCGAGATGCAAACCCAATGTTTGGAACAAAAAACAGCACATCCACGCCAAAAAGCGTAGGTGTGCTGAGACTTTTCAGAAAAACGACTGGACCGTAAGCCGGGTTCTGTATCAAACGACGATCTATCTTGGCCTTGCGTCGCCGCAAGGCTCACGCCATCACCGGGACGCGCGAGGCTCCGCATTCTGTCCCATACGGATGTTGCTTCAAGCAGGGTTTACATAGCCGCA
>NZ_CALADU010000098.1 GCF_937890665.1 uncultured Subdoligranulum sp. | reverse complement strand
CACCCAAAAGGTATACATCATTTCTCGCTTGCGCTGTGCGGATGCAGTGCCTATGGCGGTTGAAACGGTTTACCTGCCGTTCGCCAGATTCGCAGGGATCGAAACATACGATATGAGCAAGTCGCTTTATACGCTTTTGAGACAGCGTTACGGCTGTGAGCCTGCAAAGGCAATCGAGAGCATTCAATCCGGTTTGGCAAAGGCAAAGGAAGCAAAGCAGCTCCAGATCAAAGCCGGTGCGCCTGTGCTGAGGATTACGCGAACTGCGTATGACGGTGCGGGAGTTCCGCTTGAATATACGGAATCCGTATATCGCGGAGATAAGTATGTTTTTAATGTAACATTGGAAAAATAAACCAATTTATTGCGTCCGTTCCACAGGACGCAATAAAAAATCGATATAGACGTTATAACAACATAACAACATGTATTTATTGACAGGATTTGAAAGGAGCACAGGACACAGATGAATCCGACAGTAAAGGAACCAAAAAAACGGTTTATGACGCTGAAACGACGCGAAGCCTGTTTGGGATGGCTGTTTGTTTCACCGGCCCTAATTGGGTTTAGCATTTTCACCTTTGGCTCAATTTTGTATTCCTTCTATCTGTCCATGACAGACTATGATCTGGTCAGCACGCCAAAATGGGTTGGCTTTGACAATTATATCCGAGCCTTCACGAAGGACCAGTATTTTTATAAGTACTTTGGCAATACGCTTTACTTTGTCGTCACGCTGGTTCCCATCGTTCTGGCGCTTTCCCTCTTACTAGCTATACTGATCAACAAAAAGACCAGTTGGGTGAACAATATTTACCGCGTGGCGCTGTTCCTGCCCAGCATCACCTCAACGGTTGCGGTCAGTATGGTTTGGCTGTGGATCTTTAACCCGGATATGGGTTTGATCAACAACTTCCTGATGGCGATCGGACTGAATGACGTACCCATGTGGCTGGGTGATACAGCGTGGAGCAAGCCGGCACTTGTCATCATGCGTGTATGGCAGATGGGCGGCTACTATATGATTATGTTCCTTGCCGGTCTTCAGACGATACCCGAAACCCTGTACGAAGCAGCGGAGCTGGACGGCGCCAGCGGAATCCAGAAGTTTTTCCGCATCACATTGCCGCTTTTGTCGAACACAACGTTTGTTGTCATGATTCTTCTGGTAATCGAAGCGTTCAATATGTTCGAATCCATCTTTATTATGACAGCCGGCGGTCCTTTGGGCTCGACCAGTACCATGATGTATTACATCTACGAACAAGCCTTCAGTAGCTACAACATGGGCTATGCATCCGCTCTGGCATGGATATTCTTTGCACTGATTATGGTTGTGTCGTTGATCCAGTATAAATTCCGCAACGAACAGGGAGGAGAATAAAATGAAACAGAAATCCCTGGGCGTCAAGGCCCGTAAGCGCATTGGGTCAGTGGTTTATCACTGCTTTATGGTGCTTTTGTCGCTGACGATGATTTATCCGTTCGTGTGGTCGGTGTTGTCGTCCTTTAAGACGTCGGAACAGCTTTATGGCGGCTCTCCGCTGGATCTGCTGCCGAAGCCGGCAACGCTTTACAATTATGAGCGATTGTTTCAGGTACTGCCGTTCGGCAAGTTTGTCATAAACTCGTTCTTCCTCGCTGTGGCAATGCCCATATGCATGATTGCCGTAGCATCCCTGACAGCCTACGCGCTGACTCGGTTGGAGTTTAAGGGAAGGAACATCTTGTTCCTGGCGTTTGTGGCAACCATGATGGTGCCCAGCCATGTAACGCTTATCCCGAACTACAAAATCGTTGTGGATGCGCATCTGGCGAACACCTATACCGCATTGTTCCTTACCAGTATGTTTACCGGAACGAACGCATTCAACATCTTCTTTTTCCGGCAGTATTTCCTGAGCATCCCCAAGGATCTTGAAAATGCAGCGATCGTGGATGGGTGTTCCCGGTTGGGCGTGTTCTTCAAGATCGTTCTTCCCAATGCAAAGCCCGCCATTGCTACAACAGCAATTCTGTCGTTCCGCAGTGTTTGGAACGCATTCCTCTGGCCGATGATCGTAATCAACGACTATGACAAACTGACCCTGACGGTAGGTCTTAAATACCTCAAGGAATGGGATCCCAACTGGGCAGTTCTTCTGGCCGGTGCAACCATCAGCATCGTGCCCATCGTTATCGTATTCCTGCTGTTCCAGAAGTACTTCATGGCATCTGCCATGAACTCCGGTTTCGGCGGAAAATAACCAAGGACTTGCGACCTGTTACGGTCGTACAATATTCATACAAAACGGAGGACTAGAAATGAAAAAGATCGTTCGCAATGTCTTTGCACTGCTTTTGGCTCTGACATTCATCCTATCCCTTGCTGCCTGCGGCGGCAACAGCGCAAGCTCCGGTGCAGCACCTGCTGCTTCCGGCAGCGAAGAAACATCTACGGTTGCCTCGACCCCTGAAACGAAAGACCCTGTTACCCTTACTGTGTATACTTGGTGGGACGTCACCAAATTTGAGCACCTGCAGAAGATGAAGTCGGATTTTGAAGCAGAAAATCCGGATATCAAGCTGGAGTTCGTTACCATTCCCAGCAAGTATGCGGACACCATGATTACCAAGCTGGCAGCAGGTGAGATTCCTGACGTAATGATGCTTGCTATGGACCAGGTGCCCCGTTATGCGCTGAACGGTATGCTGATGCCGCTGGACGATCTGGCCAGCCAAGAGTACAAGGATTCCCTCTATCCCGTCGTTACCGAGGCTCTGACCGTGAACGGCACGATGTATGCGGCTGCCCGCGACATCACCCCCAAGGTCATGTACATCAACACCAAGATGTTCAAGGACGCCGGTGTGGAAATTCCTTCCGAAGATTGGACGATGGATGACTTTGTCGAGGTGGCAAAGCAGCTGACCAAGGGTTCCGGTGCCGATGCACAGTGGGGCTATTACTGGAAGAACTATACCGACCAGACCTTTGCTATGATCGCAGCCTTCGGCGGCAAGCTGTACAGCGAAGACGGCAAGGCAAGCGTTCTGTCTACCGACCCCAAGACCAAGGAAGCTGTCCAGTTCATGTATGACCTGTGCAACACCTACAAGGTATGCCCCACTGCAACGCAGGCTGCTCAGTTCGGCGACAACGAGTTTGCTCCCTTTATGGCAAACAAGGTTGCCATGCAGATTGGTGCCCTGTCCACTGCTTCTAACATGGATGCAAACGGCACGGAGTACACTGTTCTGCCCATGCCTTCCATCGATGGCGTTAGCAAGACTTCTTCTTTCGTAAACACCTGGGTCATCCCCAAAACCGCAAAGAACCCTGATTT
The DNA here is from genome assembly GCF_937890665.1 of uncultured Subdoligranulum sp. Next base: position 24,494 of record NZ_CALADU010000098.1, on the reverse strand, counting down.
GTCTTGGCGTGTTGTGGAGTTCCTGTCCGGTAAGGAAGGTCAGCAGATCGCGCTGGATATGAACTTCGGTCTGCCCGCATCTAAGCTGGTCGATACCACTGCGTTTGAGGCAAAGGCTCCCTATAACAAGTACTTCGTGGAAGCTCTGGAAACTGCCGTTCCTTATCCCACGAACCTCAATGGTTCTGCTTTCCAGACCATGTTCCAGAAGGAATGCGAGTCCCTGTGGGCCGGTGCAATCACGCCGGAAGAATTTGAGACCCGCGTGGACGAGCAGGCAGCAGAGATCCTTAACAAATAATTGGCTCACCGGTACGACCCGGAAGGAAGGGCGGCAATATGCCGCCCTTTTTTAGAAAGGAGGGCCTTATGACAGAAAAACTCCTGCCTGACGGAAGCTATCTGTCCAAAATCTATGAGATGCTGAATCGCATCGAGCAGCAGGAGCAGGAACCGATGGAAGCAGCCGCGGAGGCAGCCTACCATTCCATCCAAAACGGTGGTTTGCTGCACGTCTTTTCAACAGGTCATTCCCACATGATCGTCGAGGAGATGTTCTATCGAAGCGGCGGACTGGTTCCCATTAACCCCATTTTATCGGATGATTTGATGCTCCACACCGGCGCGATAACCAGCACACAGATGGAACGCAAATCCGGCAAGGCTGCGGAGGTCTTGGGCAAGGCATCCCTGCAAAAGGGCGACACGATCATCATCTCTTCCAACACAGGCATCAACACCGTGCCGGTTGAAGCTGTGCTGTACGCAAAGCAAAAGGGGCTGACGGTTGTATGCGTCACGTCCAAGACGATCTCGGAGCAGCTGAAACCGCGCAGTGCCATCGGAAAGCATCTGTGTGATGTGTCGGATATCGTGATCGATAACCATGCGCCCTTTGGAGATGGCGTCTTTACCGTTCCCGGAACCAATCAGGTGACGGGAGGTGCCTCTACCTTCGGCAGCCTGTTTATCGCACAGAGAATCGTTCTGAAAATCGAAAACCTGTACTTGAAAAACGGCGAAATTCCCCCGATATTGCGCAGTGCCAATATTCCCGGTGGCGATGAGTTTAACGCCAAGGCTGTTGCACTGTACCGCACAAGAATCCCGGCGCTTTCCTGATGGATGGAGGTAATGACCATGTATTTGGTGTGTGACGGCGGGGGAACCAAAACAGAATATATGCTCTTTGATCTGTCCGGACATATACATGGCTTCAGCAAGACACAGGGAACCAATGCCATCTTTATAAACCCGGATGCCGCTGCAGATGCTGTGTGCGGCGGCATCTCGGATTGTCTGCAACAGGCAGGTATCCGGGATACAGATCTGAATGAAATCTGTCTGTTCATTCCCGGCTTCAAAAATTCCGCCAATGCGGTGCGTGATCGTTTTCCGAAAACAAGGTTGATGGTATTAGGCGATGAGTATAACGCGTATTACGGAGCCTTGGGGGAACCGGGAGGCATTGCCGTTTTGTCCGGAACGGGTTCCTTTGCCGTATGCAGAGATAAAAAGGGAAGTTGGATATCCGTCGGCGGATGGGGACCACTCTTTGGCGACAAAGGCAGCGGTTACCATATGGGGCTTATGTGTCTAGACAGGATTACACAGCAATGGGATCGCGGTAGTACCAACACCTTGCTGCAAACGCTGGCACTGAAGCAGCTGCATATGGAGAGTATCCCGTCGTTAAGGCAGGGCGCATATAAACCGGACTTTACACGGGAAAAAATAGCAAAGCTGTCTTATACGGTGGCAGAAGCTGCCAAGGCAGGGGACATAGATGCGCTGAGAATTCTGGATGAGGCATCTGTGTGTCTGGCAGACTTGGCGGCTGCCGTGGCAAGGCGTGTAGGAAACGATGAACTGCCGGTATCCTTACTTGGCGGAACCAGCCATATGGGCGACATTTTTACGAAACGCTTTGAGGCTGCCTTAAAAGAGAAACTGCCGCAATGCAGTTACAGGAAACCTATGTTTGAACCCATTGTCGGCGCGGCACTTTTTGTGATGTACGAGATTGTCGGCCGCATGGATTCGCGTGAAGACTTTTTGAAAAATATACAAGCTGAATGGGGGACAACCTATGTTAATGGATGAGTATTTTTCTGCCATGAAAAACGTGCTGACCAAGGCAGAAAACACCCAGCGGGAAACGATTCTTGCAGCTGCCGATGAAATTGCGAGTCGCTTGGAAAAAGGCGGCGCATGGCATATTATGGACACCGGGCATATGTTGATGTTTGAGGCCGTCGGTCGAACCGGCGGTATGATGGCGATAAAGCCCATCAAGATCACCTGCGAAATCCAGAACCCGGTGCGGTATCGCCCTTCTCCGGCGCGCGGCATCATCGGATATGACAGCATTCCCGGATTTGCGGATTATGTGCTGGGCAGAGCCAATGTTCTGCCGGAAGATGTCATTATGATCGGTTCTGTATCGGGATACAACTACTTCCCGGTAGACCTTGCCATTAAGGCGAACGAGATGGGCTGTGCCACCATCGCTTTGACGTCTGTCGAATACTCCAGCCACCTGACAAGCAAGCACCCCAGCGGAAAGCGCCTTTTTGAGGCTTGTACCTACTGTATTGATAACTGCACGAACTATGGTGATACGCTGGTCGATGTGCCTGCGTTGGGACAGAGTATCTGCCCGGCAAGCGGTATCAGCGCCAGCTATCTGATGTGGGCGCTGCAAAGCACAGTGGTGGAAAAGCTGCTGGCAAAGGGTCTGAAACCCAGTGTCTATATCTCCAACCATATGCCGAATGCTCCCAAAATCAACGGTGAGGCGCTGGAACGCTATAACGAATTTGGTTATTGATAAGGTATACTACTATGGAATTGAGAACCGATAAAATCAGGGCTTGTTTCGACCGTAAGATCGGAAATTTCACGGAACTGTGGAATCTTTCTACCAATATCAACTATGTCCGCTGCGCGCCGCGCGACCCGTTGATTGAACTCTATGGCTTGAAGAACGGCGAACGGGTCAAACTGTCGGGGCATATTTCTGACGAGGCAGAAGCCCCTGACGCGCTGATCCTGAGCTATGATTCCTTCGGAGAATATGACATTTCCGCAAAGGTGACCTGCCGTTGCGAGCAGGATCGGCTGGTGTTTTCTGCAGAAATCTGCAATCACAGCACAATCGATGTGACCGAGATTCTGATGCCGCACTTGGGCGGGATCTATCTGGGCAACGGACAGAAAGATTATCTCATTTACCCGCATCACGCAGGTGACAAGACAGAAGATCCGGTATATAATTACGCTGAGAACCGTCTGACTTTCTGGCGTGGCTGCAGCGTACCCTTTGAGGATATCTATCGCCGTGAGATCAATTACTGCGGCTTAGCCTCCATGAGCTGGATGTACTATTACAATAGTTGCGGTGGATTCTATATTGGCAGCCATGACCCCCGATTCCCGGTGACCGGCGTTATAGCAGAAACCAGCGGCGACAGAGAAAATCCTTGGATGGCATTTGCCTTCCGTAAATATTTCCGAATCAAGCAAGGGGAAACCTATCAGACCGGGGATTATGTTGTATGCCTTTCCGACAAGGATTGGCATTACGGCTCCAAGGTGTATCGGGAATACATCGCTCCTTATCTGGATTTTGACCATAACCCTGAGTATTTACAAAACGAATATGCCCTGAACCAGTGCTACAACTTTAAGCGTACCGGCAAGGTGGAGCATACCTTCAAAGACATCCCGGCTATGTTTGAGGCAGGCAAGGCATGGGGCGCAAGGCATATGTTTATTGCAAGCTGGAACCGCACGGGCTTTGACTCCTTTTATCCGGAGTATTATCCCGATATGGAACTCGGCAGCGCCATGGAATTCCGGCGCGGGCTGGAATATGTCCGCAATCATGGCGGTATGTCCACGCTGTATATCAACGCGCGCATATTTGATTTGAAATCGGACTTCCATAAGCTGGTTGGCGAGAAGATGGCCATGCGGAACGAGAAGGGCGAGATGTACCGGGAAACCTATGGTCCGGAACATTTCACCGTGAACTGCCCCTCGGACGCCCTGTGGAGAGAATATCTGCTGGATACGGCAGAATTCTGCGTAAAGGCGTATGGCTGCGACGGTATTTATCTGGATCAGCTTGCATCGGCAGAGCCTTTCCCGTGCTATTGCAGCGAGCACACGCATGACAATATCGGGGAGTTCAACAACGGCTATGTATATGTGCTGAAAAACCTGCTGGAGCGCCTGCGGGCCTATAACCCGAACGCCTACATTATGACCGAGAACTGCGGCGATATTTACGGCAGTTATACTTGGGGAAATCTGACCTGGAATGGCGCTGAGTACGATGAACACTATAATGTGTTCAAGTATACTTTCCCGGAGTTTACGCAGGTTAATATGGTAAACCCAAGAAGCTGGGCGGAAGAAAAAGACCGTCCCGAATGGTTCCGCAAGGACCTGCACAGAGCCATTACGCTGGGCAGTATTTTGTGGCTTGGCATCACCAGCCGCCTTCGCCCGGAGGACAGTGCATATCATGACTATGGAATGATGGCAACTGCCTTCCGAGGAAACCTTCAGCCCCTGCTGAAGCACGCCCAATATCTGGATGATTTGTGGCTGGAGAACGTTCCGAACCAGTGCTTTGCATCCTGCTGGGCGCTTGAAAACGGCGAAAAACTCGTGATTCTTGCCAATGACAGCACGCAGGACGTGTCCTTCCGGATGAAGGATTTGCACGGCAGTATCGTTAAGGATACGAAATCTATGGATACGGCTATTCAGGATAGCTCGATGATCGGCACCGATCCGATTACCATCACTGTACCGCAGGGACAGCTGAGTTATTTCTTGTTGCAGTGAATTTTGCTGCCCCGATTGCGAAGAACAATCGGGGCAGCTTGTCTTTTTGGAGGAACCTGTATGAAACTGACTGTGTTCGGTAACAATGCAACCTGCCCGGAGGCAGATGGTGCTTGTTCATGCTACCTGCTGCAAACAAAGGGCAAACGAATCCTGCTGGATATGGGAAACGGCTCAGCAGCAAAGCTGCAAAAGCATCTGCCGCTTACGCAGTTGGACGCGATTATAATAAGTCATCTGCATTTTGACCATTTTGGGGATCTGTTCTGTGCCAAGTATGCGTTAGAAACAAAACGAGCCTACGGTGAAAATCTGAAGCCTATCCCATTATTTATCCCCGCCTTGCCGCAATGGGCAAGCGAGGAGCTATGCACGAACGACGTGTTCCAAATCCATACGATCAAGGATGGCGCAGCGTATGACTTCGATGAAGTGCATTTTACGTTCTTTACGGTGAAGCATCTGATTGAATCCTACGGGGTAAGGATCTCGGCGGAGGGGAAAACCTTTGCCTACAGCGGGGATACCGGTGTGTGCGAAGGATTATACAAGGTTGCGTCCGGGGCGGATGCGTTCCTGTGTGAATCCACCTTCTGTGCAGGGGAAACGGCAGAGGAAAACCATCACCTGAGCGCGCATACCGCGGCGCAGACCGCCAAGGATGCGGGCGTCAAACAGTTGTTTATGACACATTATCATTCCGAGCAAGCTCAAGCGCTGCTGCAGGAGGCAAGACGGGTTTTCCCGGATGCCGTCCTTACGCAGATAGAAAGTGCATACGCCGTAGGCGAGAAATGAGAACAAAAACAAACGTAAAAACCAGAGTAGGAGGACGTGGCTATGCGTAAATTTCTTTCCCTGATTTTTGCCTTATTCGTAACGCTTCCTTTTTGTACTAAGTGTTATGCAATAGAAGTAGATTCACTGGGTGACGAAGTGAGGCACGTGGTTAGGCAAAGCGTACCCGCAAATATTGAGATTCTTGATGGCAGTATTCAATCTGGAGCAGCTGGCGATCTTGAATACTTGGATCAAAAAGTTGTGCTCCTAAAATCGGGCGTTAGCGATGCAGGAAAAAACTGTGTCCGGTTAGAGGCTTTGTTTACGGGAGTGCCAAAGACGAGAATACAATCTGCAACATTCAGACTTGGAACGGTAAATGCAGGATCGCTTACCTATACGATAAGTTTATTTGATTGGAATAGCAACTCATACATTGAGCATAATTTGACAGGGGCTATATCCAGTAAAGGACTTAATGAAATCAATTTGATCAACTGGTCAGACTGTCATATAGATGACTCCGCAAATGTTAAAGTTGAGGTAACTATATCGGCAGAGAGCCCGTTTGAATTGTCTTTGGATCAAATGCAATTGCTTTTGCTGTGCGAGGAGAGCGTGCAGAATGTAGAAGTTCGAAATTACACAGTAGAAAATGCCCAGATTGAGCAGGGAACTACTGCGGCTGGAACAACCGCTAAGAATTTGAAGGACAGAGACGGTGCCTCTTTTCAAGTGAAGTCGTCCAATAAAAAAGCGGCGTGGACCACTACGGTGCCACTCTATTATGAAAAGAACGATGTACAGACATTATACCGGAAATACGTCTGAAGAAACAAATGTTATCTGGTTATCATTGTATCGATTCGACACACAGAATTGGGAGGTTGTAGGGACAATCCCAGGAAGCACAGAAGAAGTAACAAGAAGTTTTGTTTTGTCTGGAAATGGCATTAGTGCTTATATATCAGAGGAAGGAGACATACAGATACGAGTATACAATTCGGCCTCAAAAGAGTTCATACGATACACGGACTGCGTGTCTGTCACAACGGTTGCCAATTCACAAAGCCAACAGAAAGTCTATACTCCTACAACCTTCGTTGAGGAATACGGTTCAAGCGAAGGACAAATTGAGAAGTTGGATCATATAGACGGACAGTCGATGAAATTCTATAGTGATAATAATCGGAAAAGTGCTGTGCAATTCGAGTTCGATACGGATATTGACATTGATACGATAGGTGAAGTCACATTTGTAGTTGCATTGAAGTCAAAGAATGGTGCAAATACTCAAAACCTGTCGCTTAAGAATGTTTCCACAGGAAAATTTGCAGTTGTGAAAACAGCGTCAAGTTCTGACAACTATGAAATGATTCGCTTTACACTGGACTCACTGAGGGAAATTGAGCAATATATTGACGCCAACGGTAAACTGACATTAAGAATATATAATTCCGCGAGTTCGTCTGTGGGGGATTTTACACGAGAAATTGATTTTGTGCAAATGAGCATCACCTATGGTCGCTTTACGCGATTCGAGGTGGCACAGCTGTCGGATGTTCACGAGCTAATTGGGTCTGAAAACTTTAAGGCAATTATTTCTGAAATCAACAGCAATATTAGACCTGCGTTCTCGATAATAACTGGGGACATATCTGATCATGGAACGCCTGCGCAATATGAATTATATTTACAGGATAAGCAACTCTTTGACGGACAAGTTTATACTACGCCCGGTAATCATGATGTGCGTTGGTGGAACGCCAATGGAAAGAGAACGTTCACGAATCAGGTGGGACCGCTATATCAGTCTTTTACCTATGGCGGTGTGCACTTTGTCCTGTTAGACACAACAGTAAACTTCGAGTTGGACGGAAAGATTGGAAAAGCCCAACTGCAATGGCTGAAGAGTGATTTGGATAGCATACCTGCTGATATGCCAGTTATCTTATTCGGGCACCATCCTTTCAAAATCAACAATAATGTTACGGCACGGCATGAATTGCTCAGTGCGACAAAAGATTCAAATGTTATTGCCTTCATGAATGGTCACGTCCATTACTATGGGAATGTTGTGGAAGACGGTGTGCCGATTAACTACATAACGTACATTAAAGATAATCCAAATCAGGATTTTGTGACGATTGAATTCTCGGAAAACTATTACTACATATACAAGAGAAAGGCGACTGACCATAGCAAGGAACTTTGGTTAAGTGGTCGAATGAACAACACCAGAAAACTAAGAATGACCATTACAAACATCACAGCAAGAGATAATACGGTGGATGTGGCGGTTCAAATAGAAAATGCACCAGACGGCGTAAAGTCAGTTCAGGCAAGAATAGATAATTACGGGCCATATACGCAACTCATAAAAAATGAGGGCGGTATTTGGAGTGGAAGCATTGACACGGGATTGTATACGCCAGAGCTGGTTGCTGGAACGCATTTTGTTGGTGTTGAAGCTTTTGATAATGAGAACAAAAAATGGACAGAATATAAGGACTACTCAACGCCGAGTGATAATCCCACAATCAAATGGGTGTTTGAGACCGGAGATTCAATTCAGTCTAGCGCAACCATAAACGAAGCCAATGTTTATGTGGGCTCAAACGACGGAAACTTATATTGTATCGATCGTGACACCGGAAGCCAAAAATGGTGTATTCAGACTGGGGATTTTGTCATTTCTAAGCCGGCAATCACGAGCGAAGGAAATATAGTCTTTGGCTCTGGAGATGAATTTGTATATTGCGCTTCAGCAGACGACGGAAACATCATCTGGAACACCAAACTAGGCGGGAGTGTGCTTTCTGATCCCCTTACATCGGAAGGACGTGTTTTCATCGGTTGCGGAGATGGAAAAATTTATTGCTTGAACTCAGCATCTGGTGAAATTGTCTGGGAATACCAAACGGATGGTCTTATGCGTCAAAGACCAATTTTGGAAAATGGAATCTTGTACGCATTTGTTCGGGATACCTATATTTGGTACGCAATCGACGCCTCTACAGGTCAGCTGATTTGGAGGGGAAATGCGAATACTGATGAATCTTTGTTTGTATGTGGTGATGTACGACCGGTTATCGCCAACGGAAAATTGTGGTGTATTGATGCACAAAATACGCGCCCTGCTTATTTGAGCCTTGATACGGGAGAGTTGGCGTGGACATCAACGTTGGAAAAGGTATCTTCTCGTGGTATGACCACAAACGGCTCCACAGTATTTTATTCGTCGAACAGTGGAAGGCAGATAACAGCGTTTGATGCAGAGACAAACCAAGTTGTTTGGCAAAAGGATCTTCGCTATGACAATAAAGACAGGGACCTACAAGAGATGCAAATTGATTCGGCACTCGTATATAATGGAAACAGCCTGATACACGTTGCAGAGCGAGGAAGAATTACTGCTTTGAATCCAGATAACGGAGAGATTCTTTGGTGTATCGACGCGGCCGGTTATCCTGAGAGAGTCTTTTGGTCGACACCGGAAGCAACCGACGGTCTTGTTATAGCTACGGGTATAGACGGAAAAGTCTACGCCGTGGAGTATACGCATTAGTTGCAGGGTCTATCGATTATGATTGGTGATAAAGGCAACATTATATCCTAGCTGCTTAATAGAATGGAGATATTTGCAAACCGGCAATTAGCAAAGGAAGAGAGTACAGCTCATGAATCAATTACTTCATCAACATACGGAATCTATCGTTTCTGCGGCCATTCACGCGGTTTTGCCGGATGTTGCCGTAGTGCGTGCGCTGCAAGGGTATCGCTTTGGAACCGGAAAAATCGTTCTGGTGGCAGCAGGAAAAGCGGCATGGCAGATGGCAAACGCGGCATCTGACTGCATGGGGAATCGTATTGCGGATGGCGTGGTTGTTACAAAGTATGGGCATATAAAAGGACCGATTGCCCATATCCGCTGCTTTGAGGGCGGACACCCTGTCCCGGATGACGGCTCCTGCCGGGGTACGCAGGCAGCGCTTGACCTCGTGCAGGGGTTGACGCCGCAGGATACGGTGGTATTTCTTCTGTCCGGCGGGGGAAGCGCCCTGCTGGAGAAGCCTTGTATTCCTCTGGCGGAATTGCAGGATATCACACAGCAGCTGCTGGGATGCGGTGCCAATATCGTGGAGATCAATACCATCCGCAAGCGGTTGTCTGCCGTAAAAGGCGGGCGTTTTGCTATGGCGTGCGCCCCGGCACAGGTGCTGTGCGTCGTCCTGAGCGATGTCTTGGGTGACCCGCTGGATATGATTGCAAGCGGACCGGCTTGTGCCGATTCGTCTACCTGCAAGGATGCGGAGAATGTCGTTAAAAAGTACGGCTTACATCTGTCCGCCGATGCGCTGGCTTGCCTTCGCAAAGAAACACCCAAGCAAATAGATAACGTAACAACGCGCATTACAGGCAGTGTTCGGGAGCTTTGCGCTGCGGCTGCCGATGCTGCACAGGCACTTGGTTATACGCCGATCCTTTTGACCGATCAGCTGGCTTGTCAGGCGCGGGAGGCGGGGCAGTTCCTTGCGGAAATTGCCCGAACACATCAGCACCCCGACAAACCCATGGCGTTTATAGCCGGAGGCGAAACGGTGGTCAAAATTATCGGAAACGGCAAGGGCGGGCGCAATCAGGAATTGGCGCTGGCGGCTGCACCCGGCATTTCGGGCTGCAATGCGGCGGTTTTTAGTGTTGGGTCAGACGGTACCGATGGTCCGACAGATGCGGCGGGCGGCTATGTGGACGGCGACACGCTGACAACCTTGCGGGCGGCGCAAATCGACGCGGTGGATTTTCTCAACCAAAATGATTCCTACACGGCGCTGAAGACGGCGAAAGGATTGCTTTTTACCGGTCCGACAGGAACCAATGTAAATGATGTCGCTGTTGTGCTGATTCGGTAAGTCTTTATACGGCATATTACACAAGACATATGAATCCTTTTCTGCCTGCCCCAATAACACAAGTTTCTCTCAATGCAACGAGAAGAGCGCTGTTACCATACAGTGCTCTTCTCGTTTTACTAAAAGAGTCGGCAATGATATTCAATCAGAACGACCCGAAAATGACATCAGATTACCAAAAAAGGAAATATGGATTATGAATTTGTTTTTATGCTCACGTTTTTGCAACGTGGGGACTCTTATTAAAGAAAATTTGCAAAATAAGAGAATTGCATTTATCCAGACAGCCGCAGCCAAAGAAGGGGCTTCGCAGTATGTGCTGGCGGGTCGGGAGTTGCTCAGTGAAATGGGAGCAATCGTTACAGAAATTGATATTTCTAAGGAAGACAGGAATACAATCAAGGCAGCCTTTGCGCAGGCAGATTGCATTTACTTTTCAGGAGGCAATTCGTTCTTCCTTATGGATGCGCTGCGAAAATCAGGAGCAGACAAATTGCTGAAAAAAGCACTGCAGCGCGGCAAACTTATGGTGGGCGAGTCAGCAGGGGCAATTGTTTGCGCACCGACGATTACTTATATTGAGCCAATGGATAAAAAACCGCCGGAGTATTCACAGCAAGACGATGCCGGGCTTGGGCTGGTAAAATACTATATTTTGCCGCACTTTCTTGATGAGGTTTATAGAAAAGCATCGGAGGAAATACTGGAAAAGTTCTCGGAATTGGATGTCCGTCCCATAAGCAATGATCAGGCAATACTCGTGAAGGATAATACATCAAAGATAATCTGTAACTCATATAACGCAAAAGCAGTGCGAGATTTCAGAAACGAACAAGGATAACATCTTATTGTATGAAATTGGCCTGCAAATGCCTGACCGAGTGATTTTTAAGAAAGGAATGCGAGACAGTGACCACGCCCCTGATTGAAAAATTGAATATTACATCCTCGGTTTCGATAGTGATTATATCGATTTCTTTAATGTTATTTGGCGGGTTTGCCATGACAAGAATTACCAAACGCCTGAAACTCCCCAATGTCACGGCCTACATTGTTGCCGGCATTTTGATGGGCCCGTACTGCTTAAACCTGATCCCGGTAGGTCTTATCGAGAGGATGGATTTCATTGCAGACATCGCCTTGGCGTTCATTGCATTCAGCACGGGCGAGTTTTTCCGTTTTTCTACACTGAAAAAAAGCGGCGTTAAGGTGCTACTTATTACGTTCCTTGAGGCGTGCTTGGCATCCATTGCGGTGTTTATCGCTACTCATTATGTGCTTGGTCTTGATATGGTATTTTCCGTCGTTCTTGCCGCGCTGGCATCAGCCACAGCACCTGCGTCTACCATGATGACGATTCGCCAGACGCACGCAAAGGGCGATTTTGTAGACACCCTTCTGCAGGTGGTCGCACTGGACGATGTGGTGGGGCTTGTCGCGTACAGCATCGCCATTTCCATCGCCTTGGCCTCCATGACCGGCAATTTTCAGGCGCAAAATGTGCTGCGTCCGATAATAATGAACCTGTTCGCGTTTGCGCTGGGCGGCGTATTTGGTTTGATTTTGAAGTTTCTTCTTCACAAGCGATCCACCGACAATCGCCTAATCGTATCTATTGCGCTGCTCTTTGCATTCTGCGGAATTTGTGCGCTGATGGGCGTTTCGTCGCTACTGGGCTGTATGTCCATGTCGATGATTTACATCAATACCTCCGACGACGAAAGGCTTTTTAAGCAGCTGAATTACTTCAGCCCTCCGCTGCTCTTGCTGTTCTTTGTGCGGTCTGGTCTCAACTTTGATTTGGGTGCTATTTTCAGCTCCTCCGATCATATCGGGTCGACCTCTTTGCTGGCTGTCGGTGTGGTCTACTTTGTCACAAGAATACTCGGCAAATACAGCGGCGCCTTCTTGGGGTGCCTGCTTGCCGGAAAGAACAAAAAAGTTCGCAACAACCTTGGGCTGGCTTTAATTCCACAGGCGGGCGTTGCCATTGGACTGGCCGCGATGGGAGCCCGCACCTTGGGCGGTGCAATGGGCGATGCGCTGGAAACAATTATCCTTGCTTCCAGCGTCTTGTACGAACTAATCGGACCTGCTTGCGCAAAATTGTCGCTGTACCTGTCGGGGTCGTATTCCAACAGGTTGGATGACATCGTGACTGAAACGGTCAAATGCGACGAGCATGAACCAGAAAACGAGGTCGAACGCCTGATTCGCCAGATACAGGCAATTCAAAAAGAATTGCCTGCGCACAACGATCCTTTTTTAGAGGATGAACAGGCGTATGACGAGGCCGCTTACGAACATTACGCCTTGACAGGCTACCCCCAAATATCGTATCAAAACACAAGGAGGAAAGCAGACATATGGACACTTTGATGTCACTTCAAATGTCAGACCCCATTGCGCAGCACCTTGGCAGTTGGTCACAGGAAATTAACGTGCTTTCCATCTGCCTGAGAATCGCCCTTGCCGTTTTCCTGACCTCCGTTATAGGCTGTGAACGATCCAGCAAGCGACATTCTGCCGGACTTAGAACCTTTGTGCTGATTTCGTTTTCATCTACCATCTGCATGATACTTGACATATACCTGATGCAGACTCAGGCAATCAGCATACCGATTTTGTCTGCGGCCACCATGATTTCAGCGGCTTCCATCAGCGGAAAATCAATTCTTTTTAGCTCACGCGGTCAAATCAAAGGGCTTACTACCTCTGCGGCGCTGTGGTCTTGCGCCGCCTTGGGCTTTACAATAGGTGCAGGGCTTTACACGGTAACACTGATTGTGTTTGCATTCCTTCTGTGTATCCTGTCGGTGTTTCCCACCATTGAGGTGTATCTGAAGAACCGTTCCAACCACTTTGAAATCCATTTAGAGCTTAAAAACATCGAGTATCTGCGCGACTTTGTTACAGTCAGCCGCCGCTTAGGGCTGCGAATTGATGATATTGAATCGAACCCCGCCTATGTGGGCTCCGGACTAAGCGTATATACGATTACCGTTACAATTTGCAGCAGCGAACTGAAGAAGTATAAAACGCACCATGAGATTATAGAAGCACTGAAATCGCTGGATTACATTTATTATCTGGAAGAACTGCGATAGCAGGCTGATGGCTGGCAGCATGATTTTCTTAATGTGTTTTTTCGTTGATCACCTTCGCCGCCACAAACCATCGCCCTTCTTCAAACCATAACTCGCGCTCTTTGCCTTGAATCATACAGGTATAGCGGTCGCCAACACCGCCCACATCGGCGGCACGGCGGCAGATGTCCTTGATCTTGTCGATTTTGTAGACCTGCCCTTTATCGAAAATAATCTGCAGAGGTCGCAATCGTCCCTCGGTGCTGAAGCGCACATCGACTTCCACATAGCGCTTTTCTCGTTGAATCATTTACGATGCCTCCTATGCCGTATGAAAATACCCGACCGGATGGATGTTGTGGTCGTCGTAGGCGTTGATGCCGCCCAAAACGGGGTCTGTGTACACGACCGCCCGTTGTACACTGCGGTAACCGTAACGCTGGCGCAGGGTGTCCACGGCTTTATCGATGTGCTCCAGCTTCTCGCGCTTTTCCTCGTTGGAAAAAAGTCCTAATTGCACTGCGCAGTCTGCGGGGCACAGGTCGGCACCACGCACACCGATGCCGCGCAGGGGCTTCGGCCACGAATAATTGCGCTTGAACAAATCAAAGGCGATGCGGGCAATTTCAATACTTACATTGGTGGGGTTGTCCAGCTTTCGGCGGCGCGTAAAGCCGGACAGTTCATTGTCCCGCACATAAATCTCCACCACATTGCACTTGCTGCCGAGGTCGCGCATACGCATGGCAACGCTTTCGGAGAGCAGCACCAACATCAGCCACACATCTTCATCTGTGGTCAAATCGCGCGGCGTGGTGGCGCTGTTGCCCACACTCTTAATGGCAGAATGTGCATCCTGCTTGGCGACCGGCGTTTGGTCCAATCCGCGCGCAAATGCCGAGAGTGTATAGCCCATCACGCCAAACCAGCCCTTGAGGACTTCAGGGTTCGTTTCCGCAAGCTGACCGATGGTGCGGATGCCGTAACTGCCGAGCTTGCGCTGTGTGGCGTTGCCCACGTACAAAAGGTCACCCACCGGCAGCGGGTAGACAATCTGTTTATAAGTATCAGGCTCGATGACCGTTATGGCATCGGGCTTTTTATAATCGCTGCCGAGTTTCGCGGTGATTTTGTTGAAAGAAACACCAATGGAAACGGTGATACCCAATTCACGCTTTATACGCACACTGATTTCCTTTGCGATCTTGACGGGGCTTCCGAACAACCCTACGCTGCCGGTTATATCCAGCCATGCTTCGTCAAGCCCAAAGGATTCAACTTGATCTGTATAATCATTAAAAACTTCTCGCACATAGCCGCTGTACTTCTGGTATTTTCCATAGCTGGCGGGTACAATAATTAAGTCACGACAGTGCTGCTTGGCTTCCCATATTGGCATCCCTGTTTTCACGCCCATCCGCTTGGCGGGGTAACTGGCGGTAAGTACAATGCCGTGCCGTGCCTCCGGGTCGCCGCATACGGCAATGCTTTTCCCGCGCAGTTCCGGGTGTTCCTGCATTTCAACGCTTGCGTAAAAGCAGTTGCAATCGCAATGCAGTATATGCCGCTGTCCCATATTGTTCCCACCTCCTATACGCCTATTGTAACACCACAATGTTTCTCTTCCAAATGCATTTTACATGGATATAAAAGAAAATCCGTGTAATGGTACACTTGACTTTACATACCAAAAGCGGTACAATATAGATGAGGTGATATACCGTGAGCAACTGGAATAAGCGTATTCGTGCCGCGCGTGAGGCGCAGAAAATGACCCGCGAGATGGTCGTGCAGAAAATGCAGCAGTTCCTGCCGGAATCCGAGAAGGCCGTGACCACACGTTCCTTGATGTCGTGGGAGGCCGGCGAGCGCGAACCCCGCGTTACCGTGGGTGTGGCGTTGGCAAAGGCTTTGGGGTTTGAAGATATAGCAGCTTTGTATCTGGATGCCGAACCCAAGCTGAATCAGGCGGGGCAGCAGCGTCTGGGGGAATACCGTTCCATGCTGCTGCACACGGCAGAATTTACCGAGAAGCCGGAACCGAAACTGCGGTTGCTGCCGGTCTATTTACAGCCTGCCTCTGCCGGTACCGGTCAGTGGCTGGATGATGACACCCAAGAGATGACCGAAGTGGACGAATCCGTACCCACCAAGGCGGAGTTCGGTGTCCGCATCGCCGGTGACAGTATGGAGCCGCGCTTTGTGAACGGGCAGACCGTTTGGGTCAAGGCTTCACAAGATGCCAACAACGGCGATATTGTGCTATGCACCCTGAACGACCAAGGCTATTGCAAAAAGCTGCGCAAGGACGAAAACGGCATTGCGCTGATTTCCCTGAATAAAAAATATGCCCCCATCCCTGTGCGGGAGGAGGACGAGTTCAGAATCGCCGGTATTGTAGTAGGATAAGGAAGGAGCGTCGCGTATGTGTGGACGGTATCAGTTTTCTGCTGATGAGTATAAAGAGATTCGCCAGATCGTGCGCGATGCACAGCGCCGCAGCGAGGGAAATGAACTCAATTTCCCAATGGCAGGAGATATTTGCCCCTCGCAGGTGGCACCGGTGCTGGTTTCACGCGGGGAGAAAATCGTGGGCGAGTTCCAGCAATGGGGGCTGCCCGGTTTTCGCGGCAGGCAGCAAATCATCAATGCCCGCGCCGAAACCGTGACGGAAAAGCCGATGTTTCGCCGCAGTATTGCCTTCCAGCGCTGCGTGATCCCTGCCACCGGCTTTTATGAATGGGACGCCGCCAAGCACAAATATTTTTTTCAAATGCCGGGACAGCCGATTTACTTGGCGGGCATTTATGATAATATAAGTGGTGTGAACTGCTTTATCATTCTGACCACCGCGCCCAACGATTCGGTAGCGCCCATCCACGACCGTATGCCGTTGTTGCTCTCCCACGAGCAGGTGCGCCCGTGGTTGGTGGACGTTGGTGCGGCGCTGGAACTGCTTTGCAGCCGCCCGCCGCTGCTGCAGCGCACAAGCTGCGACGGGCAGTTGGGCTTTGATGATTTGCTTTGAGGAAAGCTATGGATCAAATCGAGAAATTTGTAAAGGATTCGGGGCTGACAATTTCTGCCTACAATGTCTGTTTTTACGACAGCAACGGCACCGATGAAATTCTGGACAACATTCTTTGCGGCAAAAAACGCGCCAACACAGGGTTGTTCAGCCTGTTTGAAGCCCAGATGCAGCTGCTGCCGCGCACGGGTGATTACACGGTCGTGCTGGACAGCGATATGCAGCCGCGTTGCATTACCCGCACCACAAAGGTGGAGGTTGTCCCGTTTGAAGATGTGACGGCAGACTGTGCCGCCGCCGAGGGGGACGGCACCCTTGCCGCGTGGAAGAAAGCCCACCGCAAGGCGTTTGCTGCAGCGTGTGAGGAAATCGGCAGGAACTTTGACGAAAGCATGAAGTGCGTCTGCGAGTATTTTGATGTGGTTTACCGGGCAGATGGGCAGTGAGATAAATCGGAATTTTGGGAGGAATAAAATTTGAAAGTAAAGAATAAGAAACGATTGATAGTATTTTCAACCTTGTATATAGTTGGTTATTTATATTTTTGTATATTTGGTGGAATCAATTATGGAATGAAGATTTCAGATAATCCAGTTCTAGACATCATGATCAGATCTTCCGGTCTTCCTGTTGGTGTACGTAATTTGTCTCTTGTGATATTTATATGGATTATACTCTCTTTTTTTCTGGTGCTTTCTATTTTATGGCAAACAGATTTAACTGGGCAAAAGTTAAACAGAACAGCTTTGATTTGCTTGGGAATCAACCTACTGTTCACTTGTTTGTCGAGAGGTATTGTAGAGAGTATTGTCAGTGGTGTTGCTGAGGGACTTTTTACAATGCTGATAATTGTTGCTGTTCTCTTTGCTATCGTTGGTGTCGCTATAGGAATCACTTATTTCGTACAAAAAAAGAACGGAGTATTGAATTCATATGAGGCATTTTCTGATATTATGACTGAAGATGAGTTTGAACGATGGCAAAAAAGAAAGAATAAAATAAAATAACCAACTTCCAGTTTGCAGAACCAAACCGCAACAAATGACAGCAGTTAGGAGAACCCCATGATTTTACACATAAACAACAGCGAGTATGATTACCACACCTTGGTCAAGGTTGCGGAGATGGCAGGGCTTGCGGGCCTTGTCGGCTTTCATGAATCCGAGGACGGCTATATTGTCAGCTTTCCGGATACAGGAAACACGCAGGCGCTTATTAACGATTACAAAGCGCGTCTGCGTGATTTGGAAAACAATATCTGGCAGCACTAACTGTTGTTGATAGTGGTGCTACCGTTCTAGCAGTCAAGTCTGGCTCAGACTCAGGCAGTACAGAGCTTACCTTTAAACTTACCGGTGACGATATTAAGTATTCCGGCGAATACACCGACACGGTAACCTTTACCGTCAGCGTTAATTAAACACCACCCACCTAAAGTATAACAGCACCAGCCGTCACGCCCCCGTGACGGCTGGTGTTGTTTTATAGGCACAACGGCACTAGCGTCCGTGCAGCACAGGGGAAAAAGCCCCTGCTGCAGCTTTCAAAGCCAATCGAAAGTAAACAAAATGGGTACCGGCCTATATCAGCGCACGGAAACCATATCCATAGGATTCACGCGCACACCATTCTGCATAACCTCAAAATGCAGGTGGAAACCCGTGCTGTCGCCGGTATTGCCTACATACCCTATAACCTGTCCTGCCGTTACCGCTTCCCCTGCGGTAACGGCAGTTTGCGTCATGTGGGCGTACCGCGTGGACAGGCCCGCGCCGTTGTCCAGCAAAACTTGGTTGCCGTAGCTGTTGTTCCAGCCGGAGATAATGACCGTGCCGCTGTGGGCGGCGAGAATCGGCGTCCCCTCCGGCGCGGGAATGTCCGTACCGCGATGCCCGGAATTACCGTAAGCGTCGTCGTCACCAAAATTGCAGGAAATATAGGTGTGGCCGGGCAGCGGCCAGCATAACTCGCCATCCTCGATGATGCCGATGCCGCCGCAGAGGGCAAGCAGCGTAGGGCGCATTTCATCGGAGAGAAGTTCGTGCAATATATCGTTTTGGTCTTGGGTGAAATTGTACAACTCGGCCAGTTCATCCACAGTTTTGCTGCTGACGGTGATGTGCAAAATATAGTCGGTCTGCTGCTCCGGGTCGGGGGCGTCCTCGGTGGGTTCGGGAGTGGTGTCTACTTCTTCGACCTCGTAGGTGATCTCGTGCATAGCCCAAAAGGTGTCTTGGATGCGCTGCATTTGGGCGGCATTGATAACGACAACGTTGCTATCAGAGTTGAGGTTGGTATCTATCGCAAAGATGGCCAGCACCTCCGGCCAGTAGCTTGCCCATGTGTGACCGTCCTCATAGTCGTAGGTGATGGTGGTTTCGCTGCACTCCGGGTGGGCGGATACGATGTTATTGATGGACGCGCCGAAGTCGGCGTTGGTGTTGGCTACGATTGCGGCAATAGGGATGCTGTTGGGGTCGTTGGATTCGTCCGCAAACAGGATGCCCATGGGTGAGCCGATTACTGCTGCGGCTGCGCCAATGACCATCGCCAGCACCAACACCACGCTGCCCGCGCCCAGCAGGGCCAGCAGCGATTGCGCGGCGTGCCGCACGGTTTGGGAGAGTAGGGCTTTGATTTTGGCTGCGATATAATGAACGCCACGGCTGATTGCTTCAACCGTGGCTTGTTTATTGCTGATTGTGGGCAGCTTGGGTGCGTGGGTGACGATGGGAGCGGTATTGCCCGCCGCTGTGGCAGCCGTCTGCTTTTGCAGATAGCGGCGCACAGCCTCGCGGGTCAGGTGCTGCCGCTTTAAGTGCTGCTGCATTTGAGCTTGGTAAGGCGGCGGTGCCGGTGTGGCCGATGACGGCACAGGGGCTTGCGGCGCTGGTGTTTTGGCTGCGATGGCCTTTTGCCGGAAACGCTGCTTTTTGAACATTTCCCTGCGCTCGGTCTGCGTGGGAACAGTGACTTTCTCTTTTTCAGTCAGCTTTGATGCAGATTGGGCGCTGCCCTGCAAGGTGAGATTTTTCCGCTTCTCCTGCATTGCACGAAACTTGCGGTAGCTCATGCGGGCGGTGCTTTTGGCGGTGTTGCCTGTACGGGCAACCACATCGGAAATGCCCTGCTGCACCTCGGTTTGTGCGTATTCTTCGGGTGATTCCTGCCGCTGCTCGGCGGTGCGTTGGCTCTGCGCCTTGGCCCGCATAAGCGTTTTGCGCACAAGCTGCTTGCGCTTTGCTTTAATTCCGGGCATCGTCAATTACCACATCATCCAACTGGCGCGTGTATTCCGGGTAGCGCAGTTTTACGGCTTCGTACATATACGGCGCAAAGGAGCAGTCGAACAGGTCATACGGTGTACAGGATTTGTCATCGTATCCATTCCAAAGATTATAGGCAAACCGTGTCAACTTGGTTGTGCCGCTGGTCTGCCATCCTGCGGCCAGCGATTCCGGCTTGATTTCGTCCTTTTCAAAATTGAAACAAGCGTCAATGTTATTCCGAAATGCGGGTACTGCTGTCAAGATGTAAATCAGTGCGCGGTGGTAGCTGTCCATCACCTTGCAGCGGTTAAGGTGGGTTAAGTATGCCCTACGTTGGGGAGGGGACATAAATTTGGGGTCGGTCATGGTGGTATCCGCCTATTTTATATAAAATTGTGCTTCTTGATTTCTACGGCGATCGGCACCCCGCTTTTTGTTTGTGCAGAATCATGGTGTTATCGTTCTCCGTGGTCGATGGGCTTGACTTTCAGTTTGTTGCCGTCACGCTGGAACTGCTCATACTGTTCGGGGGTACATTTCATCGGCAGGAAGCTGTGTACCATAGGGAGAAAGGCGATTGGGTGGTGGTAGAGCTTTTCATAATAGGCCATCTGTTCATCGGTCAGACTGATAAGGCCGTCATCACTATCCCCACAAACAATGAAAGACCCGGCAATGCAGCCATCATACCCATAAAGACGGTTTGGCGGCAAATCAAGGTCCTGCGCGGCGTCATTGCTGATAATGCAAGCGTTATCCCGCCACGGATGGCAAACGGTTAGATCTTCGCCTACAAGTTTCTGTCGTGCTTCGTATGTGTTGGGAATTGTGCGTTCCTCCGGGTATTTACCGGGCTGCACATACAGCACGCGGATTTCATTTTCACTCATAGGATTCACTCAATTTCACCGGGCTTTGTAGTAAGCAACTTATATGTCTTAGTATCCTTGGGCTGTGGGTTGTTGAATGGAATAAGGCTGTTGCCCATCTTGATGATGCCCTCACCGGGCTGGGCCAGAAGCAAGTATTTTCGCTGCGGCTCGGACAGGCCGTACAGTTCTACTACGCTGTCAATGTCCTTGGTTTGGCGCAGCATGACCACAAATTCAGAGTTTGCCAGCATGGCATAGGCGGTGTCGTTGGTAAGGCAGTCCTGCACATTTTGCGTGATGCCGGTGGCGTAGGCGTTGTACTTTCTGAATCGCTTCCAACTTGTGTACAGGAAATTGGTGCTCAAAGAATCGCGCAGCAGCAGATAGATTTCATCAAAGTATACCCATGTGGCGGCCTTGGGGTCGTTGCGTTCGTTGCTCATAACGGCGGTGTTGATGTACTCCAGCATAGAGAGCATGGCAACAGGTTTTAACTGCTCTCCCAAACTTTGGATATTGAAGCAGATCAGGCGGTTGCTCATGTTCACGTTGGTGGGCTGGGCGAACGCTTGCATACTGCCGGTGGCGAAAATCCGCAATGCAAGCGCGATTTCCTTTGACCGTTTGTCGCGCTGATTGTTCAGTGCCATCCACAAGTCCTTGATAGTCGGGCATGGCGCGGTATAGTGGGATTCCATCAAGGGTTTGTAGATGTTTTCAAGGGCATCGTCAATCAGACTTTTATCACCGGCCAGAATATGCTCCTTGCCCATTATCTGCTCACACAGGCTCAACACAAATTCTGCCTTAGCAACATGGGGAGGTATTTTCGTTGACTTATCATATTTGAAGTCCAGCGGATTAAAGTGCGTAGCGCTGTCCACCGAGATATTCACAACCTCGCCACCCAATTCCTGCACGAGGGGCGCGTACTCATTTTCGGGATCTACGACATAGAATCTAGCCTTAGTAAACCGCAGATACAGCATCAAAATTTCCAGCTTAACAAACATGGATTTACCGCCGCCGGAGGTAGCGACAACCATTGCATTGCCGTTCACAAGGCTAGTGCGCAGCCCGATGATGAGATTGCCTGTCACGGCGTTTCTGCCGTAACAAATGCCGCCCGGTGTGAGAATTTCTTGCGTATTGAACGGTACAAGTGCTGTCAGCGATTTCGTCAGCATCGTGCGCACACTCTCGATGCGGCGCAGACCGTAGGGCATGGCCGTGTCAAAGGCGCGTTCCTGCTGAAAGTACAACTCGGTGAATCGGCAGTTATAGTTTGCCGCCGTGGTTTTCAGTGCATCGGTTTCCAGCGCGAGATCTTCCAGTGTGTCAGCAAAGTAAGTGACGGTGAGCAGGCTCAAAAACATTTGCTGGTCATTTTCCGTCATTTCTTTACGGATGCTGGCAATGATGCGATCCTGTTCCTGCGTCCGCTGCGGTACGGAGGAAGTAAAGTCCAGATTTTCCACGGATTTCTTATTGAAACGGACTTTCTCGGCATCGGTTTTCATCTGCGCATTGTCAATTTCTTTGAAAGCATCCTCGGTTTCCACCGGCTCAATGTCGATTGATAACACAATGTATGGCACTTGCTGAAGCAGTGCGGAGATAAACTTATCATCAAACTGCTGCGGGTACTCGCTGATCGTCATGCACTTGGCATAAAAATCCTCGATTTCAATATGCTTTTTGCAAAAGCGGATGCAGTCCGGGGCGATGGAATCGCGGAAGTCCTGCCCCAGTTTGGCACAATTATCAAAGTCGAAGTTAAAACGCCCCTCCTCGGAAATGCGGAAAAACTTGTGCAGTACCTCCAGCCGTGCGCGGTTGTCCAGCGGCGTGACGGCACATTCCAAGGCGGAAAATGCAGACAGCAAATGCCCCTGCACCTGTACAAAGCGTTCGCGGGCCTCTTTTACGCCGGGTTTGTTTGTGGACACGATGATGTACTTATGCTGCACCACATTTCCATTTTCGCGGGCGTTGGCCTTGATTTGGCGGTTACGCTCGGCGCGGAGGGCATCAAAGCCGTCGTTCTCGCGGTGGTACAGCACATCACGGGCAAAGGCTTTTTCATCCATGCGCTGGCTGACGATGCAGACTTGCATCCAGCAGTCAGCGGGGATGCCCGCGTAGACCGTGCCAAGCTGCGTTAAAATATTCTGCTTGGCCGCGTCACTCTGCATGGCGTAGTTAATATCGCTGATTTTCCACATCATGCTGAACACATTTCCCGATTGCCAAACACCGTCCGCATAGATTCTGTCAATCGGGATACTTTGCTGCACCGAACGCGGCATTTTATAGCTGCCGCGTGTTTTTCGCGTAGATGCGTACTCACTCAATCTCAATGCTTATCACCTTTTTTCTTTTTGCAATATTTGTTTTCGGTTTTCCATAACCGCCAATCGTTTCTGATAACTGTGCTGTCTATTACAACAAGCAGGAATTTTTCAAAGGTCAGACAGTCATAAGTAAAAAATCCTGCTGCTGCAATCGGCGCAGCGGCCACAATGCAGACCCAGCCCGCCGTTTCATGACCCAACAGCGGGGTCAGCCCCAAATAGACCGCAACTGCCACGGCAATGGCCACGCCGGAGCAAATCATCTGCCGCAGATTCAGCCCCAAAAAGATTTCCTCTTGGTAATGGCGGATTTCTTTATTTATCGGAATTTGCATATTACAACCCCATCATTTCATGGATAATTCGGTCAGAGCCTTTTATTAGCCCCACAAGTACGAGCATATTGAATACTGTTTCGGCAAGGTAACTCCACACGATGGTAGTGGCCTCACCGCTGGCTACTGTCGGCGTACTGACAAATGCCGAGTAAATCACGCAGGCCAGCACAATGACCGCACCCTCTAGGCACACGCCGACATAGCTTTTCAAAAATGATATGCCCACAGATTGTGTACTTTCCCCCGCAAAAGCCGCCAGCGGCAGCGGAGCCAGCGCCGTGTACATATACAAGCGGAAAAAGCGACCATACACGGTAAGAATCATTACAAAGGAAAGCACCGTAATGAACAAGCTGCCGAGAATCGTTACGAGCCATAGCGGTATGCTGGCGAGAAATCCCACATTTTCGATAGCTGTTTGCATTTCTGCGGGCAGCGACACCATAGCTTCCGAGATACCGCCCATGCTGTTGGCCATATCTGTGACGATGCCGTTGCAGATGGAAAACACATTCAGCATAATATCCATGCCATATCCCACAAGCGCTTTTGCCGCCACAAAGCGGAGAAAGTAGTGGATGGCTGCTTCGGGGCGTTTTAACTCGTGAAAATTCATTGTGTTTTTGCATAGCGATATAGCAAAGAATAGCACGACCAGCGCATAACCGATGCCAACCATACCATTGTGCAAGGTCTGCATCACGCCCCACACAGCGCCACCCTTAAAAGTTTGGGGGCCGGTTGTCACCAGCCCCCATAACTCGCCCAGCTTTCCATTCCATGTGGAAAAAGCATTGTTCAGATTCTCAACGATCCAGTTTTGATTCAAGTTTTCACCTTCTTTCGTATTTTGATAACAGATGAGTAGTTGACTTATGATAGCATTTGTGCTATCATAAGCATAAAGAAAAGGATTTGGAGTAGTTCAATGTACACAGTTGAATTTTACGAAAAGGCAGACGGAAATTCTGAGTTGTGGGATTTCTTAGAAGATTTA